>JAICVP010000263.1 GCA_025935275.1 Thermoleophilia bacterium | reverse complement strand
CCCCACGGTCGAGCGTCGGCTATTGCGACGCTGCCGGCTCCGTGCGGTCGGCCTGCTCGACCGCTCGCGCGACCTCGACGCGTGAGGAGACATCGAGTTGGCGGAAGATGTTTCGCGGGCGCGTCGCCATGGTCTTGGGGATCGTTCTTCTCCTGCTGTTTTTTCTTTGCAGAGCGGCGGGGTCGGGTGGCGAGCCGAGCGCATGGGCCCGCGGGGGCCGGCGGATTGCTGGGGCCGGCGGGGAGTTACGGCGAGGAACCGAAAGCGCTAGGAGGAATGCGGGGCTTGCTCAACCATGCGATTCCTGCCGTGGAGGTCGGGAAATGCTGTCCCCCTGTGGTCCGGTGTGGTCTCCTCGCCAAGCGCCTCACCCAAAGCTGGCTTCGCAGCCGCTGGCGTACCCTCGGACGCAGCAGGGAGAAGTGGATCGGTCGAAGCGGAACGGGCGAGCAGTTTCGCCTCACATGCGAGGGCCCCGTAGGTTCTCAGTCACGCCGCGCTTTGCCGTCGCGAGACGACTCTTCGCCAACCTCGGAGCCGGCGGCGATCTTGTGGCGAGCTACTGTACGGCGTCGAGGACGAAGACTGCGTGGCGGAGAGGATCGCCCGTCGCCCGTGAGTCGTAACCATCGCTCACGAAGAACTGGCCGGCGACCTCGGCGACCGCCCGAGAGTCACGGATGCCGAACGGTGTCAGGTCGAGCGTCCACCCGCTGACCGGGGTGCGCGACGACCAGTTCACCCGCACCAGTTTCTCGCTGCTATTCGTGACAAAGAGGTCGGCGCCGTCCGGCGAGAAGTCCATGCCCGTGATCCCTGCGACCCCCACGCGAAACGGGGAGCCCTCGCTATCGGACGCGTAGTCGAAGGAACGGACATACCGGCCCTTCCCGACGTAAACCTTGCCGTCGCTCGAGTTCCAGGCGGCACCTGTGTAATCAGCTGTGTAATCCGCGCCCTTAGGCAAGGGCTGGTACGACTCGACCTGGAACTGCCCGGACTGACGCGTCAGCCGGAAGGCCGTCGGCAGGATCGAGGAAGAACAGCACTTACCTGAGAACACATACAGCACGTCGTTCGCTCGGTCGTACGCCATGGATTCAAAGTCGTTGGTGCGATCCGTGCCTGCTACCGGCCCACCGCCGAGTCTTTGCGCATTGTTGAACACGCTTCGCGCGATCGTCCGCTTCAGCGCACCCGTGGTTGGATCGACTTCGTAGATTCCCCTCTTCTTGTCGTCAGCCAACCAAAGCGAGTTGTCGGACGGGACGAACGCGCTCCCCTCATTGTCCCCCATAGAGACGGAGCTGCTAACGAATGGCGAAGTCTGGATCAGCCGGTCGAACTCAAGTGTCGCTGCGAAGGCGGCCCGGGCCGGAAGAAGTACCGCCAGGATCGACAAGACGATAAGCGTCGCACGACGCACCGCCCTCATGCCGAACACGCGCCGCCGGCCGGCCCTGTCAGCGGGACAAGACCGTACAGCTGTACACAGTAAAGACCCCATAGCGAACTGGCTCCAAGGTAGCATGAAAAAAGCTGAGTCGAGGAACGCTCGCCTGGGGGGAGAGCTAGCCGATAAGCCGGGCATGGACAACGTCGAGGAGTGGCTCAAGTCGAAGGCGATCTCGACAGACTCGCGAGAGCCGGTGCTTTATCCACTGAGCTACGGGGCTCCGCGTCAGGGTAGCGGGCGGGGCTACTACGAGACCTTGGCCAGGATCTCGTTCGCGTAGAAGCGGAGGAAGCCCTCCTGCTCCGGGCCGACCTGGTGCACGAAGACGTGGTCGTAGCCGGCGTCCTCGAAGCGCTTGATGTGCTCGCGGTGCCTCTCCGGGTCGGGCCCGCAGGGGACGATCTCCGCCATGTCTTCCTTGGTGACCATCTGGACGGCGTCCTCGAAGTCGGCGGGCCGCGCCAGCTCGCGTCCGAGCTCGCCCTTGAGGGCGATGTTCGCCCAGAGGCGATGTGCGGTCTCGAGTGCTTTGTCCTCGTCCTCGCCCCAGCAGCAGTGCAGCATCCCGTAGCGGGGCTTCCCGTTGCCGCCCCTCGAATCGAAGATCTCGACGATCTCGGGATCGGGTGCGCTGTTCACCAGGGCGTCTCCGTGCTCGCCCGCGATCTCGGCCGCGTTCGGGGCGCCCGCTGCGATGGCGAGCTGCACGGGCTCGTCGGGCAGGTTGTAAATCCGGGCGTGATCGACCGTGTAGTGCTTGCCGCGGTGAGTCTGCTCGCCGCCTTGCCAGAGGAGGCGCATGACCTCGATGGACTCGACGAACATCTCGAGCCGGAGGTCCGCCGCCGGCCAGGGATCGCCGAGGACGTGCTCGTTCAGGTTTTCCCCGGTGCCGATCCCGAGCGTGAAGCGGCCCGGCATCATGCACGCCGCAGTCGCAGCGCCATGGGCGACGATGGCGGGGTGGATGCGGATCATCGGGCAGGTGACCCCCGTCGCGAGGCGGAGGTTCTCGGTCGCCTCGGCGATCCCGCCGATCACGCTCCAGACGAACGGGCTCGAGCCCTGGGCGTCGACCCACGGGTGGTAGTGGTCGGAGATGAAGGCGTACTCGAACCCTGCCTCCTCGGCGCTTCGCGCCAACTCCACGAGCTCGCGCGGGCCCCAGTCCTCGCTCGCGAGTGCGACACCGATCTCGGCCATCGCCTCGGGTCTACCTCATCGCGGGAGCGCTAAACGGTCAGGGGACGATGTGCCGGCGTTCGCCGATCGCGTCCTCGGCCCACTCCTCGACGAGTGAGATGAGGCGCTCTTCCTGCCCCTCGGCCTCCGGTGGAAGCTCCACGTGGATCTGGTGCACGGTCGCCTCCATGTCAGACGCGATTTCGTAGCGTCGCTCCGCGACGATCTCGACGGATCCGAGCTCGCCGAGCAGCGACTGCGCGAGCCGGTAGATCTCGGCTTCCGTGGCTTCGCGTCCGGAGTAGACCCCGAAGTTGACGACGAGCCGCTGGCTCGCCCGTCCTTCCCCTCTGAAGACCAGTGTGGAATCGGTCACGTGCCGCTCAT
>JAICVP010000177.1 GCA_025935275.1 Thermoleophilia bacterium | reverse complement strand
GTCGTGCAGGGAGCCGGCCAGGCGGGCGAGCTCGACCTGCGCGCTCTCGAGCCCCATCTTCTTGGCCACTCGTGCCGCCAGCTCTCCGACCATGTAGGAGTGCGAGCCCGTGTAGGCATCGCGGGCATCGACCGCATGGGCCAGGGAGGCTGCCGCGCGCAGGCGCGCGGCGCGGTCGGGCCCCTCGGCGAGGCGGCGAAGCTCGGCCAGCTCGAGCAGGTCGGGGCGGTAGACGCGGACGCGGTTCTTGCCATGCTCCTTGGCCAGGTAGAGGGCCGAGTCTGCGACGCGCACGAGCTCGGAGCGCTCGACGCCGGGGTCGGGGTAGGTGACCACCCCCGCAGAAAGCTGTGCAGTCCCGCTCACGCGCCCGATCACGCCTTCGGCGATCTCCATCGCCTCGCGCGCGGTCCTCCCGGGCAGGAGCAGTGCGAACTCGTCCCCGCCGATGCGGAAGGCTTCTCCATCCTGCCGTAGCCGGTCGGCGATCTGCACGAGCGCCTGGTCTCCCACGGGGTGGCCGTAGAGGTCGTTGATCTGCTTGAAGTCGTCCACGTCGAGGAGGCAGATGGAGAGCGGATACACGGAGTCGGCGGCGAGCGCCTCCCGCTCGAGCTGCTCGTAGAAATGGCGATGGTTGCCGAGGCCGGTGAGGGGATCGGTCAGTGCCAGCCGCATCGCCTTCAGCTCCCGGTGCACGGAACGCTGGTACAGGGCAATCGCGACGACGGGGCCGACGAGGGCTGCCGAGAGGAAGGGCGAGCGGTCCCAGAGCACGGCCAGCATCAGGCTCAGCGAGGCCATCACCGAGAACGGGATCAGCGTCGACGACGTCGCCTGAGGGAGCAGCTGCCTGAGCGGCTCCCGCGACGAGCGCGAGACCACGAGCGCGACGAGCACGAGGTCGACGACATAGAAGGCTGCGGCGGCGACCAGGGTCTCGACGGCGAGCCAGCCGAAGCCCTCCTCGTCACCGAGGAGGCTGGCAGCGGCGGTGGCGGCTGCTGCGAGCGCGTAGACGCCGCCGTTGTACGCGACCCGCGAGAGGTCGCGCCGGCGGCCGATCTCCACGACCACCTGGGCCACGAAGGCGACGATGACCGCCGCTTCCCACCCGTAGATGACCGAGGTCCCGACGATGAAGATGGTCGCGAGGGACGTGCCTCCGACGGGGACGTTCTCCAGTGGGACGGGGAAGGCCTCGGCGACCGCCGTGACGACGAGCAGGGCCCAGACGCCGGCGAGCGTCTCGGGGCTCGGCTCGGACGCCGCGAACGCAGTCGCAGCCAGGGTGACCGTGATGAGCTCCGCGGCCACCACGGGCAAGAGCAGCGGCAGGAGCCGAGCGGTCTCGCGACCCATCTCGGCTTGGCGTCGACCCTTCGTGGTTTGGCCCCCCTTTCGACCCCGGGGCCGCAAACCCAGGTATGTCCCGAACTACGCCAGGCAACCTCAGTGTGCCAGACGCACCGTACGCACCGGCATCCCTCGAAAGAGGGAGGCCTACGAAAAGACGTAGAGCTGGGCTTCCGACTCGCAGGGATTCCCGCGGCCGTACATGACCGTTCGGGCCGTGACGTCCGCGATGCACCAGAACGCGGTCTGCGAATCGCCCGGCGCGCTGCCGTGCCGGCAGAGTGGCTCCGAACCCTCGTGGTCGGAGAGGATCTCGCGCAGACGCGTCTTCGTGACGGTCTCCTCCAGGGACTCCGTCATGAGCTCTTTCGCGCGCTGCAAGCGTGCCGTAGAGCCTTCGCTCGACGCGCTCGCCTCGAAGTCGAGCATCTCGGGGTGCACGTAGTGGTTCGTGTGCGCGAGGGTCCCGTCCTCGGCCGGCGCGATCGCCTCGGCCGCCGTGGCCGAGCCCTCGATGGACATGACCACGTCCTCCTGGGCGACCACCCAGTTGTACGACGAGGCTCGGGCGGGATGAAGGATGGCCTTCGTCGCGTCCGTGAGCGTCGTCCGGGTCAAGACGTCGCGCACTTGCAGAAGGCGCGGGATGCCGACGCCTTCGTCCTTGGGCGCGACTTCGTTCCCGGTGATCGAGAGGCCCGCTTCGTTCCAGCCGACGCTGATCCACGGGCCGAGCCCGAGCGTGAAGATGGTCGGCTCACCGTCGACCTTCCATTCGATCGCGACGACATCGTTCTCGTCGCCTGCGCTCAGATCGTTGTTGTGCGCGACCAGGAGGTGGCCGTCGGCGGTCAAAGCCGGGACGGCGGCCACGTCCGTGCAATGGGCGGGCACCTTGGTCTGGGAGAAGGTGCTGAGCTCCATCACGGCGTCCGCGAAGAGCGCCAGCGGGTCGACCTCGGCTGCGCGGGCGGCCGCGTCGAGCTCCTCGACGACCCAGGGCAGGTGCTTCACGCTCGCCCCGCGGTAGCGAAGCACGAGGTCGTGGTCGAACTCGGCGCCATCGACACCTCGCCGGATGTAATCGCCGGTGGCGGCGCCGATGGCCGCTCCGGCGTCCCGGTGCGTCCCCGTCGCCCGGATCAGCGGGATGGTCACGGCAGGGTCTCCTGCGGCTCGAGCCGCTCAGGAAGCGGCCGCGACAGCAGTTCGCGCACGAATTCGACACATTCGGCCACGGCTGCGTCGAGCAGCTTCCGGCCCTTCTCCTCTGTTGCCTTGCTCGCGTCGCCCTGGATCCCGGTGCGCGAGAATGACGACCACCAGGGCATGACCTTGAGTGGGCCGTCCGACCAGTCCATCGTCGCGTGCTTGCCCTGCGGGTAGCTGCGCTCGTCGACGGCCTTGTCCATCTCCACCGCATCGGGCTCGATGGCGAGGTACATGGACGTCTCCAGCTCGCAGGCATGCGCCATGCCGCCCTGGCCCGAGTCTCGAAGCTCCGCGATTACGCGGGCGGAATCGGCACCCGAGGTGTGGAACGCAGCCGCGGCCAGCACGGTGTCGTGCTCGAGGCCGACGAGCCGGGCCGCCATCTCGACGAGGTTCTGGTTCGACCCGTGCCCGTTCAGGTAGAGGATGCGCGTGAACCCGTGGCGGGCCAGGGAGCTCCCCACGTCGACGAGGTAGCGCGTGAACGTGTCCCAGGCGATGGTGATCGGGCCGGGGAAGTCCATGTGGTGGGGCGAGTAGCCGTGCGGGATCGCGGGGAGGAGGACGATCTCGTCGGGGGCCGCTTCCGCGGCCCGGCGGCAGATCTCCGCGGTGATGCGCAGATCGGTGTCGATCGGCATGTGCGGCCCGTGATCCTCGAGGGTCGCGACGGGGATGAGACATACGCGTTCCTCGGCCGCGGCGCGTCTCACCTCGGGCCAGCTCAGGCGTTCGTAGAGCAGCGGAGTCGTCCACACGGCGCATCGATCCTACTCTCGCCGGGAGGACCGGGCTAACCCCAGGGTTGCCGATACGTCCAACCTGCTGGATACTCACGTGCCGTCCGCCTTGGGGGCGGTCGTAGCGAAAGGAGATAAGGGTGAGGGGAAAGTTGCTCAAGTTTGCCCTCCCGCTTGTCGCATTTCTCGCCCTCATTGCGGCGGGGTGCGGCGGCGGAGACAACGAATCCACGGGTGGTACAGGGGCTTCCGAGACCACCGGTGGCGGAGGGGGAGGAGGAACGCTCGTCTTCGGCTCGACGGCCGATCCGGTCGCCCTGGACGGCATCCTCGTGTCCGACGGCGAGTCGTCCCGTGTCATCGAGCAGATCTTCGAGACGCTCGTGATGCTGAAGCCCGGCACGACCGAAGTGGAGCCCGGGCTCGCCGAGAGCTGGGAGGCGAGTGACGACGGCACGCAGTGGACATTCCACACGCGTGAGGGCATCAAGTTCCATGACGGCACCGACTTCAACGCCGACGCCGTCTGTTTCAACTTCAACCGCTGGTACAACTTCAAGGGTTCCTTCCAGAACCCGAGCGCCACGTACTACTGGCAGACCATCTTCGGCGGCTTCGCGACGTACGACCCGAAGAGCGGCGCTCCGGAGGACAGCCTGTTCAAGAGCTGCGAGGCGACGGACGCGAACACGGCCGTCATCACGCTGACAAAGCCGTCCGCGTCGTTCCTCGCGGGCCTGACGTTGACGCCGTTCTCGATCGCGAGCCCGAAGGCCCTGACTGACTACAAGGCCGACGAAGGCTCCGTGGACGCCGACGGCATCTTCCATCCGACAGGCACGTTCGCGACCGAGCATCCGGTCGGCACCGGCCCGTTCATGTTCAAGTCGTGGACGCGTGGGGACAGGCTCGAGCTTGACCGCAACCCGAACTACTGGGGCGCGACCTCCGACACCCCGACCGAGTTCAACGGCACGGGCGCGACGATCGACAAGCTGATCTTCCGGCCCATTGCCGACAACGCGGCGCGGCTGCAGGCTCTCCAGACCGGGGAGATCAACGGCTACGACCTCGTCGAGCCGCAGGACATCCCGACGATCCAGGAGAACTCCGACCTGCAGATCCTCGACCGGCCGGCATTCAACGTCGGCTACGTCGGGTTCAACATGTCCATGCCGCCGCTCGACGACCCGAAGGTGCGCCAGGCGCTCGCCTACGGGCTCGACCGGCAGGGTGTCGTGGACTCGTTCTACGGCGGTCGTGGCGAGGTGGCGAAGGAGTTCATGCCGCCGTCGCTGTTCGGCTACGCGGACGACGTCCCCGAGTACACGTTCGACCCCG
>JAICVP010000027.1 GCA_025935275.1 Thermoleophilia bacterium | reverse complement strand
GGGCATCCTGATCTCCGGCTCGTGCGAGTTCCGGGTCGGCCACGAAAGCCGTGAGCTCGGGCCCGGCGACACCTGGTGCATCCCCGCGAATACGCCGCACGAGGTGCACACCGGCCCCGACGGCGCGGTCATGATCGACGTCTTCTCACCGGTCCGGGAGGACTGGAAGCCGCTCGAGCGCTTCGACCGCGAGCCGCTCTGGCCGTAGCGTGTCGACGCCGACACGCCGGTACCACATCCCGTCCGCGGTGAGGCGCTCGTCGCTTCGGATCTCGCCTGCCGAGGCGCATCGGCTCGTGGACGAAGGAGCCGTGCTCGTCGACGTGCGCCGGCACGAGGACGACTCGGTGGAGCTCCCGAGCGCCGTCCGCGTCCCTCCAGACGAGATCCCGAGCCGTCTCGCCGAGCTTCCGCGCACCGGCGCCATCGTTCTCGCCTGCACCTGACTGCGCGAGGCGACGAGCGTCCGTGTGGCGCACTGGTTGAGGGATAGAGGGTTCGACGCGTACGCGGTCACGGGCGGCGTGCACGCGCTCCTGGGCGCGCCGGTACCGGAGGCGCCCGCGCGCACGGAAGGCCGAGGACGAGACTGGAAGGCGGGCCTCTCCGCCCTCCGGCACCGGCGCTTCCAGATCTACTTCGGCGGAGTTCTCCTCTCGCTCGCGGGCAGCTGGGTGGAGGCCGGCGCCTTCGGCTACGTCGTCCTGCTGCTCGGCGGGTCGGCGGCGACCCTCGGGGTGATCGGGTTCCTGAACACCATCCCGAACCTCCTCTTCGCGCTGCCGGCCGGTGTGCTCGCGGATCACTACGACCGCCGGAAGATCCTCCTGCTCTTCCAGGGCGGGAACATGGGCGTCGCGATCGCGCTCACGGTTCTCTGGGCGACCGGGAACCTGACCGTCTTCCTGATGGGCCTGCTCGCCTTCATCGGCGGGACACTCGGATCGCTCAGCTTCCCGGCCTTCCAATCCATGCTCGCCTCGACGGTTCCGGCGAAGGATCTGGAGAGCGCCGTCGCGCTGAACAGCCTCTCGCTCCAGGTCGCCCGCTTCGTCGGGCCGGCGATCGCGGGCGTGCTCCTCGCCTCGGCCGGCCCGACCTGGGTTTTCAGCGTCAACGCAATCAGCTTCCTCGGAGTCCTCGGCGCGCTTCTGCTTCTGCCGAGCTCGCGCGCCAAGATCGCCGCCGCGGGGACGGGCGTACGCGGGGCGATGGCCGACGGAATCCGCTACGTCTTCGGGCAGCGGAGCCTCGCCTCGCTGATGGTGCTGATGGTCTTTGCGGGGATGTTCGCGACGCCGCCGGTGGCCTTCATGGTCCCGGGCCTCGTCCGCTTCCAGCTGCACGAGGGCCCGACGACGCTCGGGTTGCTCATCTCCCTGATCGGGCTGGGCTCCGTCCTCGGCTCGGTGGCGTTGCTCGCTCTCTCGCGTCGGCCGAACAAGGGAGAGCCCGGGCTGGTCTGCTATCTCGTCTGTGCGGCCGCGATCGCCATCATCGGCATCTCCACCTCCGTGCCCCTCTCCTTCGCGCTCGCGCTCGTCGGCGGGTTCACGGGCGTCGTGTTCATCGGGCTCTCGACCGTGGTCGTCCAGGCGGCGAGCTCGGAGGAGATGCGCTCGCGCGCCATGGCGATCTGGGCGGCGGCGTTCGTGGGCGTCCTGCCGATCGGGGCGCTCATCACGGCGGGCCTCGCTGCGTGGCTCGGCGCCGGGGGAGCCGTCGCCGTGGACGGGGCGATCACCCTTCTCGGCGGGCTCGGGGTGTTGCTCTGGCGGCCCGAGGTGCGCTGGCTCGGCTGTGCCGCGCTCCCGGAGGCATGCGTGGCCGCCACCGACCCGGCGGCGTTCGCATACCTGGAGGAAGAGGCCGAGGCGGCGAGGGCGGCCTAGGCCGCGTCCCTGTCCGAGTCCGGCGCGTCGAGACGGCAGAGACCACCGGCGACGGCGGCTTCCTCTTCCTTCGGCTCGTCTCGCTCTTCGTCCAGATCGAGCTCGGGCTTTCCTGCGGAGGAGCTTCGCTCTTCAACTGTCATTGCTCTTCTGAAGCGATACCTTTCGGCTCTGCCGATAAACCTCGAAAAGGAGATCGACCGCCTCTACGGGCTCCCGCTCGACAGCTTCACCGAAGCCCGCGACACGAGGGTGAAGGAACTTCGGAGCGGGGGTGAGCGCGAGGCGGCCGACCTGCTCAAGAAGGCGCGTAAGCCGACTGCGGCGGCCTGGGTGGCGAATCAGCTCGCCAGGAACGAGCGCATGAACGTGAGGGCCCTCCTGACCGCGGGCGAGCAGCTTCGCGAAGGCCAGGCCGAGCTCATGCGCGGCGGGAAGCCTGACGACCTCCGCCGGGCCGAGGACAGCGAGCGCCGCGCGCTCTCGGCCCTCCTCGACGCGGGCAGGGGCCTCGCGGACGGAGACACGACGCTTCGGAAGCTCGAGTCGACGCTCCGGGCGGCTGCAGTCGACCCCGAAGCTCGGGAGCTGCTCGAGCGGGGGCGGCTGACCAAGGAGCTCGCTCCGTCGGGGTTCGGCCTCGCGGGGATGCCGGAGCCCCCGAAGCGCAAGGCGACCGCCAAGACGGCCAGGCCCGATCCGGCCGCGGAGCGCCGCAAGCGCGATCTGGTCAAGGCCCGAGAGTCAGTGCAGGAGGCGCAGAAACGGGCCCGAACGGCCGATCGCGAGGCTGAGAAAGCGAGGAAAGACCTGGTGAAGGCGGAGGAACACCTGCGGGGCCTTGAGCGTTCGAACTAGTGAACATGTCGAACGAGAAGGAGATGAGCTTGGAGAAGGCAACTTTTGGAGCAGGCTGCTTCTGGGGTGTCGAGGCGGCATTCCGCCAGCTCCCCGGCGTCGTCGCGACGCGCGTGGGCTACACCGGCGGGCACGTCGAGAACCCCACGTACGAGCTCGTGTGCTCGCACACGACCGGTCATGCGGAGGCGGTCGAGGTCACGTACGACCCGGAGCGGGTCTCGTACGACGACCTGCTCGATGTCTTCTGGACGAAGCACAACCCGACCACGAAGAACCGGCAGGGCCTGGATATCGGCTCGCAGTACCGCTCGGCGATCTTCTTCCACTCCCCGGAGCAGGAGGAGGCGGCCCTGAGGACGCGGGACGAGCTGCAGGAGAAGCTGCACTGGCCCAAGAAGATCGTCACCGAGATCGTCCCGGCGACCAAGTTCTACGAGGCCGAGGACTACCACCAGCAGTACCTGGAGAAGCGCGGCCGGTCGAGCTGCACGGCCGAGCTGGCGGCTTCGAACGCCTGACGACGCGGCGCCCTTCGGGGCGCCGCTCCCTTTCTAGCTCCGGTCGAGTGTCTCGTAGGCGCTCGCGACGCCGAGGCCGTAGAGCGCGTGGTACGACCAGTCGACGGCGAGCTGCTTCGCCGGGTAGCGCCAGGGCGCCTCGTAGATCCCCAGCGGCGTGAGTGCCGCATAGGCGAGGCCCCAGACCGCAGTGCCGAAGACCGTGCCGTGGAGCAGGGGGTGGACGCGAAGGCGGGATTGCACCACCCCGTAGATCGCGCCGAGCGCGGAACCGTAGGCCCAGTGCGCCGCGGCTGTCACGAGGGGAGCCTGGCGCTTCACGATCCGCGGCCCGAGCGCCTTCTTGGCGAGCTGCGCCGGGGCCGGCGCCTCCGCCCAGGTGCGCGGCTCCTTCAAGCTCTCGCCGCCCTTCCCCTTGGCGTAGGCGGTCCCTTCCTGGAGCGCGGTCATGACCGCGGTTCCGGCCATTCCGGCCACCAGGCCGAGTCCGGCACCGGCCAGGAGACTCGTCCGTTTCCGCATGAGCGGCTCGTACCCGTGGACGCGTGTCTAGGAACCCAGCGCATTGCTGCGCGGCGGATCCGCAGCGGCCGGCTACGCCCCGGTGGGGCCTCGCGTGTCGACCTCACGGAGGATGCGGGCGAGGGCCTCGCGCTCCGGGCGCAGCTCGTCATGCACCATCGTCAGCCGCCGTTCTCCCTCCGGGGTCAGAGTCAGATGGGCGATGCGCCCGTCGTTCCGCGCCGCAGCGCGCCGGATGAGGCCGGCCTCCTCGGCGCGCTGGACGAGCTCCGTGACCGTGCTCTGCGCGAGCTGCAACCGCTCGCAGAGCTCGCTCACGGTCGAGCGCTCGACGCCGCCGGGTGCGCCCTTGATCATGAGCAGAAGCAGATGCCGTCGAGGGGTCAGCCCGGCCCGGCGCGCCGCGTCCTCGCTGATGCGGTGGAACCTGCGCAGCGTCGCTCGGAACGCCGCCGCCTGCTCGAAGTCCGTTGGGGCATCGCTCCCTCCCATGCCCAGATCCTAGAAGTTCTCCGCGGTCGATCCCGAGCCGCCGGGCCGAGAACGCGCTGCTGACGGCGTCGCGTTTGCGAGCGACTAGCTCGGATTCTCGCGGACTGGCTCGGGGCGTCCGACCCGGCCTGGCCAGCCGCTCGACGAGCCGAAGAGCGAAATCAGCGCCGGGATGAGCAAGGAGCGGACGAGGAAGGTCTCGATCAGGACGCCCACGGCGAGCATGAAGCCGAGCTCCCGGAAGCCGCCGACCGGGACGACGGCCAGCATCCCGAACGACGCGGCCAGTGCGATCCCCGCGACGCCGATGGCTTTCGAGGCGCGCGGGGTGGCAAAGGCGATCGCCTCGCGGAGCGGCATGCGCTCCGCTTCCTGCCAGATGCGGCCGACCACGTAGACGTTGTAGTCCGACCCCAGGCAGACGAGCAGCACTCCGGCTGCGAAGGGTACGTAGTACGTCAGGTCGGAGTGTCCGAGCAAATCCTGGAAGACGTAGGTGGTCAGCCCGAGGGTGGCCGCGACGGAGGCGACGCTTGCGGCGAGCAGATAGAGGGGCGCCACGAAAGCGCGCAGGAAGAGCGCGAGCAGGAGGAAGTTGACCGCCAGCACCGTGATGCCGACGCGGAGAGAGGTGTCCACGACTGCCTGAACCGTGTCGGAGGCGAGCGCGGTCTGCCCCGTGACTCCGGCCCGCGACTCGCCGAAGCCGCTGTCGCTGAGCAGACCGGGGAGGGCGTCCTCGAGGGCGCGCACCTCCTCGATCGCCGGGGCGCCCAGCGGGTCGTGGTCGAGGATGACGACGTAGCGGGCCGCGTTTCCGTCCTCCGTCACGAAGAGGCCGTCGGGCGCCTGCGGGATCTGCTGCTCCGCGGGCCCGAGTACCCCCGCCACTCCCGGTTGATCCGCGAGCGCGCGCTGGAGGCGGAGGAGACCGACTGTCTCGCTGCCGATGCCGTCGCGTTCCACGAGCACGACCGTGGGCGCGGCGATTCCCGGGGCGAACCCCGTGCCGGCGGCATCAGCCGCCTGCACCTCCTGCGTGTCTCCCGGAAGCCCGCTGATCAGGCGGATCGCGAGCTTCGTCCCGGGCAGGCCTGTCGCGCACAGGAAGAGCAGGCCGCCGCAGAGGAGAACGGTGAGGAGCGCGACCGGGCGGGAGGTGAGGAAGCGGGCGAGCGCCTCGCGCGTGGGCGAGGCGAACTGCTCCTCTCCGGCCTCCCCGTCGTAGCCGGGCCAGAACACGAGGCGGCCGAGGATGGCGAGCAGCGCCGGGATGAGCGTGATGGAGACGAGGAGCGCCACTGCGGCGGTCAGCGCGAGTCCGGGCCCGAACGCGCGGAAGAAGTCGAGGTCGCCCACGAGGAGGGAGGCAGTGCCCGCGACGATGATCAGGCCGGCTGTCGCCACGATCGGCGTGACGCGGATCGTCGCCGCCCGGGCGGCCTCGACCGACGACCGGCCTTCGAGCAGCGAGCGCCGCATTCCGGACAGGTAGAAGACCGCGTAGTCCGTGACGATGCCGAGCGTGAGCGCGACCACGAGCGGCTCCACCTCCTGTGGGATCTCCACGCCGAGGCGGCTTCCGACCCAGGGAATCACCCCCTGGGCGACGAGGTACGAGATGCCCGCGGTGAAGAGCGCGACGAGCGGTGCGCCGAAAGCCCGGAAGGTCAGGCCGACGACCAGCAGGATGATGAGCACGGTGCCGGCCTCGACGATCGGCAGGGCGTCCTCGATCTCCCGGAACTGCTGGTCGCGTGCCGGTGCCGGCCCGGTGACGCCGATCGGCGCCTCTTCGGACGGGATCGCGCTCGCGTAGTCCTCGGCGGCCGCGACCCGGTCAGACAGGGACGCCTCCGAGCCGAAATAGAGGTAGGTGATGGCGGTCGTCCCGTGCTCGCGCGAGCCGGGAAAGAGGCCGAGGGTATTGGCGATCGGGAGGGCGAGCTGGATGCCCTCCGGATCCTTCGCCCCGCGGCTGACCGCGACCGCCCGCGCCACCGCCTTGGCCTGCGCGCTGGTCGAGAGCCCGTTCGGGTCTCGCTGGACGACGAGCGTGTCCGTCGTCAGCGGCACGCCGAAGATCTCGGCATCGCGCTGCGCGACCTCCACCGACTTGGCGTCGTCGGGGATGAGACCGCCGAGCGGGAGCGGCTCTCCGGAGCCGAGCCCGGGCAGCCACAACATCACCGCGACTGCAGCTGCGATCCAGGCGGGCACGACGAGAAAGCGGAGCGCCACGACGGCTCCCGCGAACAGCCCCACCGCCCGCTCACGAATCACCTCTCACCGCTACCCGCCGTGTGGCTTACGGCAAACGGGGTAGAGAGCGGCCATGAAGCTTTCCTACCTCGTCCGGGGCTTCCCCGGTCACCCTCTGCACCCGCCGCTCACCGACGCCACGATCGGCTCGTACACGACGGCGACCGTGCTCGGGATCCTGGCCTTCGCCGGGGTCTCCGAGGGAAACCTGACCAGGGGCTGGTGGCTCGCCCTACTCGTCGGCCTCGGCTTCACGGCCTTCGCCGCCCTCACCGGGCTCGTCGACTGGCTCTCGATCACCTGGCGCTCGCCGCTCTGGTGGACGGCCACGTGGCACATGCTCTCGATGCTGACCGCCACCGCGTTCTTCGCGCTCGCGGCCGGGTTCGGGCACGACCGCTATGTCGCGGGCGAGATGGGCGGGGCGACGTTCATCGCGACCCTCGTGGGCTTCGTCGCCCTCACCGTCGGCGGGTGGCTCGGGGGCGCCGTTGTCTTCACGCACGGCATGCGCGTGCTCGACCTGCCCGACGAGCCGCCGGCGCGTGCCGCCGCTCCGGGGCATGCCGAGAAGGAGGAGGCAGAAGCCTGATGCCACGCGCGATTTGGACGGGCTCGATCGCTTTCGGGCTCGTCAACGTTCCGGTGCGCATGTACAGCGCCATTGAGGACCACTCGCTCCACTTCAACTACGTCCACGAGCCGGACGGGAGCAGGATCGGCTACGAGAAGGTCTGCAAGGAGGAGGGGAAGCCCGTGCCCGACTCGGAGATCGTCAAGGCCTTCGAGTACGAGAAGGGCGAGTGGGTGTACATGACAGACGAGGATTTCGAGGCGGCCGCGGCGGAGAACCACCGCACGATCGACATCCGCAAGTTCGTGCCGTTCGAGGAGATCGACCCGATCTTCTTCGAGCGCACGTACTACCTCGGGCCCGAGGAGAACGGCGAGCGCGTCTACGCACTGCTCCTCAGAGCGATGGAAGAGTCGGGTTTGGCCGGGATCGCCAAATGGGTCATGCGCGACCGCCAGAACCTGGGCTGCCTGCGGGTGCGCGAGGGCGCGATCACGCTCGAGCGCATGCATTTCGCGGAGGAGGTGCGCTCGCTCGAGGACATCGCGCCGAAGCAGGTGAAGGTGGACGAGAAGGAGCTCGCGATGGCCTCGCAGCTCGTCGAGCAGTTCCGGGATTCCTTCGACCCGACCGAATACCGGGACACCTATCGCGACGCGCTCTGCGAGATCATCAAGGCGAAGCGCAAGGGCGAGCCGGTGCACGCCGAGCCCGTGTCCGAGCCAGACGAGCCGACCGACCTCATGGCGGCGCTGCGGGCGAGTCTCGAGGCGACCCAGCGTGGCGGCGGGCGGAAGAAGTCGCGCCGCGGCGGGAACGGGAACGGGGAGCTCGACTCGCTCTCCAAGGAGGAGCTCTACGAGCTCGCCAAGGACGCGGACATTCCCGGCCGTTCCGACATGTCCAAGCAGGACCTGGTCAAGGCCCTCCGGGCCGCGTAGCTCCATGCAGGACGAGCGCCCCCTTCCCGAGTACGCGGCGCTGGCCGCGACCTTCGGCACGGTGCTGGCCGGTTTTCTCGCGCTGGCGGGGAGACGCGTACCCGAGCGGATCTCGCTCACCGACACAGTGCGCATCGGGCTGGCCAGCTACAAGATCGGGCGCCTCGTCGCGAAGGACCGGGTGACGGCGTTTGTCCGCGCACCTGTCACGGAGGACCCGGACGCGACTGAGCCGAAGCGCGAAGGCGCCGCCCGGGCCCTCGGCGAGCTCGTCACCTGCCCGCATTGCATCGGCCTGTGGGCGGCTTCCGGCTTCGCGTACTCGCTCGTCCTCTTCCCGCGACAGACCCGGCTCGTGACCACGATCTTCGGCGGCCAGGCCGTGGCCGACTTCCTGAACGCCGGGTTCGTGCGACTCAAGAGCGACTAGGACCAGCCGAGCTCGTCCAGCCGGTCCTCGTCGATCCCGAAGTGGTGGGCGACCTCGTGGAGGACGGTGATGCGGATCTCCTCCTCGAGCACGGCCGGGTCGTCGCCGAATTCCTCCTCGAGCGGGCGCCGGTAGATGGCGATCTTGTCCGGGAGCACGCCCGAGTAGTCGTGCCGTTCGGTGAGCGGGATCCCGAAGTAGAGGCCGAAGAGGTCGGGATCCTCGGGGTTCTCGTCCTCGACGACGATCTCGACGTTGGACATTGCCGACCGGAGGTCGGCCGGCAGCGAGGCCAGCGCCCGCTCCACGTGCTCGTCGAAGGTCAATACGCGGGCCGCACGGGTGTCGGGCGTCCGGCCGAGAAGATGCGGATGGCGAGGAGGCCGAAGACGAAGCCCCCGATGTGGGCGAAGAAGGCGACGCCTCCGGTGGCCTCCGGGGCGACGAACGACTGGCTGCCCAGGAAGAGCTGGAGCAGGAACCAGAAGCCGAGGAACAGGAGTGCCGGGAGCTCGAAGAAGAAGAACGGGATCACCCACGTGAACACCCGGCCGCCGGGGAAGAGGACGATGTAGGCGCCGAGAACCGCTGCGATCGCGCCGCTCGCGCCGACGTTGGGGATCTCGGCGGACGCAGCCGATCCGGCCTGCAGCGTGACGATCGTCTGGCTCAACGTCGCGAAGAGGCCGCCGACGAGGTAGAAGGCGACGAAGCGCGGCCGGCCCAGCGTGTCCTCGACGTTGTTCCCGAAGATCCAGAGGAAGAGCATGTTGCCGAGGATGTGCTCCCAGCCCCCGTGCATGAACATCGCGGTGAAGGCGTCGAGCCACCACGGGTTGCCCGGGGCGATGCAGTCGTGCACGGGCTCGCACGGGAAGTAGCCCGAGTCGAGGATCGAGCGATCGAGGTGCGGCAGCTGGTAGAGGATCCAGACGCCGAAGTTGATCGCGATGATCGCGACGGTCACGACCGGGAAGCGCCTGGTCGGGACGTTGTCCCTGAGCGGGAGCATGTCCTAGCGGATCACGAGCGCCATCAGCGCTTTCTGCGCGTGCAGCCGGTTCTCGGCCTGGTCCCAGACCGCCGAGCGCGGCCCGTAGAGAACCTCCTTCGTGATCTCCTCGCCGTAGTGGGCCGGCAGGCAGTGGAGGACGATCGCGCGCTCGCTGCCGAGCGCCAGGAGCCCGTCGTCGATCCCGAAGCCGGCGAGGTCCGCGAGCCGGCGCTCGCGCTCCTCGTCCTGGCCCATGCTCGTCCAGACGTCGGTGTAGAGGACGTCCGCGCCCTCGGCGCCGGCGCGCGCGTCGTGTGTGAGCTCCACCGAGCTTCCGGAGACGTTGGCGGCCGCCTTCGCCCAGCCGACCACCTCCTCGCTCGGCTCGTAGCCCTCCGGCGTGGCGGCGACGAAGTCCATTCCCAGCTTTGCGCAGGCGACCATCAGCGAATGGCAGACGTTGTTCCCGTCGCCGAGGTACGCGACACGGACCCCGTCGAAGGTCTCGAGCCGCTCCCTGATCGTCATCACGTCGGCGAGCGCCTGGCAGGGGTGGAAGTCGTCCGTGAGCCCGTTGATCACGGGGATGTCGGCCGCGGCGGCGAGCCCATCCACGTCGGCCTGCGCAAACGTGCGAATCATGATCCCATCGAGGTAGCGGGAGAGCACGTTGCCGGTGTCCTCGATCGTCTCTCCGCGCCCGAGCTGGAGGTCGCCGGCGGCGAGGTAGAGCGACGTGCCGCCGAGCTGGAACATTCCGACCTCGAAGCTGACGCGCGTTCTCGTGGACGGCTTCTGAAAGATCATTCCGAGCGACCTGCCCTCGAGATGCCGGTGCGCGACCCGCTCGCGCTGGCGCGCCTTGAGCCGGTCGGCCAGGTCGAGCACCAGGACGAGCTCGTCGGCGTCCCAATCGTTCACGCGCAGGAAGTCGCGGCCCTTGAGCTGTGCCGAGATCACGCGCGCATCCTAGGCGGGCGCCACGACGCGGGTGCCCGCCTCGCCGGCCGCGAGGGCATCCGAGCTCGTGATGAGCGCCTCGCCGCCGGTCTCGCGGACGAAGCGGAACGCCGCCTCGACCTTGGGGCGCATGCTGCCCGCTGGGAGGGATTCGATGAGCCCGTCGTCCCGCCCGGGGACGAGCTCCTCAAGGGCCTGCTGCTCGTCAGTGCCGAAGCCCGTGTAGACCGTCGGCACCTGCGTGAGGATCACGAACCGCTCGGCGCCGAGCTCGATCGCAAGGAGTGCGGAGGCGTGGTCCTTGTCGATCACGGCGTCCACGCCGTCGTGCCGCCCGTCCCGGGCGACGACCGGGATGCCCCCGCCGCCCACCGCGACGACCAGGATCCCGCTTTCCAGCAGCGTTCTGATCGGTCCAAGCTCGAGCACCTCGAGCGGCGTGGGCGAGGGAACCACGCGCCGCCAGCCGCGGTTGGCGTCCTCGCGCACGGCCCAGCCCCGCTCCTGCTCGAGGGCCTGGGCGCGCTCGGCGTCGTAGAACGGGCCGACCGGCTTCGTCGGCTCCGTGAAGGCAGGATCGTCCTCGGCGACGACGACGCGGGTGAGGACGACGGCCACCCGCTTGCCCGCGACCGGCTCGAGCTCGGCCGCGATGAGCGCTCCGATCTCCGCCTGGGTCTGCGCGACCGCGACGTAGAGCGGGAGCGGAGGCGCCTCGGCACTGGCGAGCTCCTGGCGCAGCAGCTCGTTTCCCACCTGGGGCCCGTTGCCGTGCGTGACCACGACGGGCCCGTCCGTGAGGATCGACGCGGCCGCCGCAAATGTCTTGGCGAGGTTCCCCCGTTGCTCGACCGCGGTCCCGCGCTCGCCGGGACCGAGCAGCGCGTTGCCCCCGAGCGCGACGACGGTCAGCACGGGCCTAGGGTGAGTCGATGATCCCGCGCTCGGCCAGGAGCTGGGCGATCGTCGGCTCGCCGATCTCCTGCAGACGGTACGTGACCCGGAGTGCGGGCTTGTCGAGCTCGATCACGCGGCGGAGGTCGATCGGCGTCCCGATGAGGACGAGGTCTGCATCCGAGCGCTCGATGGTCTCGCGGAGCTCCTCCATCTGCTTGCGCCCGTAGCCCATCGCGGGGAGGAGCTGGGTCACGTGCGGGTACTTGGCGAAGGTCTCCTTGATCGACCCGACCGCGAAGGGCCTGGGGTCGACGAGCTCGGAGGCGCCGCCTGCCTTCGCGGCGAGGACAGCGGCGCCGTAGCTCATCTCGCCGTGGGTGAGGGTCGGCCCGTCCTCGATCGCGAGGACGCGCTTCCCGGCGATCTCGTGCGTGTCCTGCTCGACCTCGAACGGCGACGCTGCGCGGACGATTGCCGCCTCGGGATTCACCGAGCGGATCGACTCGAGGACTGCCTCGACTCCCTCCTCGGGCGCGGTGTCGATCTTGTTCACGACGCACGCATCGGCCATGCGCAGATTGGTCTCGCCGGGGTGGTAGCGGAGCTCGTGTCCGGGCCTGTGCGGATCGACAACGACGAGGTGGAGATCGGGACGGATGAAGGGGATGTCGTTGTTGCCCCCGTCCCAGACGACGACGTCGGCCTCCTGCTCGGCGCGCTCGAGGATGGCCCCGTAGTCGATCCCCGCGAACACGAGATTGCCCTCGGCGAGATGGGGCTCGTACTCCTCGCGCTCCTCGATGGTGGCGTCGGCGGCGTCGAGATCCTCGTAACGCTCGAAGCGCTGGACGGCCTGCTTCGTGAGGTCGCCGTACGGCATCGGGTGGCGCAGGACTGCGACGCGCTTGCCCGCGCCGCGGAGCACCGAGGCGACATGGCGCGTCGTCTGGCTCTTGCCGGAACCGGTGCGCACGGCGCAGATCGCCACGACCGGCTTCGAAGCGCGAAGCTCGGTGGAGCGCGGCCCCATGAGGCGGAAATCGGCGCCGGCGGCCATCGCGATCGAGCCGATGTGCATGACGTGCTCGTGAGTCACGTCCGAGTAGGCGAAGACGACGTCGTCGATCTCCTCCTCGCGCACGATGTCTGCCAGCTCCTCCTCGGCGCGGATCGGGATCCCGTCGGGATAGCCCTCGCCGGCGAGCTCGGCTGGATAGACGCGGCCCTCGATGTCGGGAATCTGCGTGGCCGTGAACGCGACCACCCGGATGTCGTCGCGGCCGCGGAAGGCCACGTTGAAGTTGTGGAAGTCGCGGCCGGCAGCGCCCGCGATGAGAGTCCGCC
Source organism: Thermoleophilia bacterium (assembly GCA_025935275.1). GTDB lineage: Bacteria > Actinomycetota > Thermoleophilia > Gaiellales > Gaiellaceae > DATEOR01. The sequence continues at coordinate 918 of JAICVP010000027.1, read as the reverse complement.
TCGGAGTCACCGCGGGGACTCTACGTTGGCGGGCCGGACGTCGCGTGCGGTACCGGCGCTGGGTATTTCGGGTCTCCGAGTTTTGCCGGTCCTGCCCCGGGTACCCCACGAAGCAGTTCAGCAAGGGGGTCGAACCATGGCATCACGGCAGGGAAGCGTCGGAACCACCCGCATCTACCGGCACGTCGTCCTGGAGCTCGTCGACGGCGAGCTCGTGGGCGCGGTGATCGAGGAGCCGCTGCCCGACGAGGCCGACATCAGCAGACCGATCGACACACAAGGGGGTCAAGGCATGGCGACGTACCAGGACACGGAAACGCGGAACAGAGACATGAACCGCGATGACGTGCGGCGCGGGATTCTGGACAAGGACGGCGGCGAGACGACGCCGTTCTTCATGACCAGCGAGTTCGTGGGCTACATCCTCACCGTGCTTGCGGTTGCGATCTGCGCCGCGGTGTTCGACGAGATCAACGCGTGGCGGGCGATGCTGCTCATCACCGCGCTCACGGCCGGGTACATGCTGAGCCGAGGGATCGCGAAGGCCGGCACGCGCTATCGCCATCCGCTGCTCGAAGACGACAGGCGCTGGGGCCGCTAGGCCCGAATCGTCTCGCCGATCCGGTCCGCAACGGCGCCGAGCTCCAGCTCGGCGCCTGCTACCTCGGCGAGCAGCTCGTCGGCGGTCGGCCTCTGTCCTTCCGCCCAGAGCTCGCGCAGCAGCGACCCCGCCTCGCGCCGGGTGAACCAGGCGCTCCCGAACTCCTCGCGTAGGAACGAGCGCAGGAGGGACTCGAAGGCCCACGCGCGCAGATAGCTCGACGAGTAGAACCCGGCATCGACGTCCGCGAGGAAGTCGACGCCGGAGACCTCGATCTTCAGCGCGTCCTGCATCCGCTCGACGTAGCGGGCGCGCAT
>JAICVP010000369.1 GCA_025935275.1 Thermoleophilia bacterium | reverse complement strand
TTCCAGCCCGTCTTCGTCGGCGAGCCGTCGGTGGCGGACACGATTGCCATCCTCCGCGGCCTGAAGGAGCGCTACGAGGCGCACCATGGCGTCCGGATCCGTGACGCAGCGCTGGTCGCGGCGGCCGTGCTCTCGGACCGCTACATCTCCGACCGCCAGCTGCCCGACAAGGCGATCGACCTCGTGGACGAGGCCGCCTCGCGCCTGCGCATGGAGATCGACTCCTCGCCGCTCGAGCTCGACGAGGCCGAGCGCCGCGTGCGCCAGCTCGAGATCGAGCTCGCGGCCATGGGCAAGGAGTCCAAGGACGTGCGCGAGCCCGTCGAGCGCGAGCTCGCCGATGCGAAGGCTTCCCGCGACGAGCTCGCCGCCCGCTGGGCGAAGGAGAAGGAGGCGCTCGACCGCGTCAAGGAGATCACGCAGCAGATCGACGACCTGCGCATGGAGGCCGAGCGCGCCGAGCGCCAGGGAGACCTCCAGCGGGTCGCCGAGATCCGGTACGGCGAGCTGCCGGCGCTCGAGACCGAGCTGGCCGAGCGCGAGCAGGCCGAGTTCGAGCCGATGGTCAAGGAGGAGGTGGACGAGGACGACGTCGCCGCCGTCGTCGGCCGCTGGACCGGCATCCCGGTCTCACGCCTCCTCGAAGGCGAGACCGAGAAGCTCATTCACATGGAGGACCGCCTCCACAGGCGCGTCGTCGGCCAGGACGAGGCTGTCGAGGCCGTGGCCAACGCGCTGCGGCGGGCGCGCACCGGGCTGCAGGATCCCAACCGGCCCATCGGCTCTTTCATCTTCCTCGGGCCGACGGGTGTCGGGAAGACGGAGCTCGCCCGCGCCCTCGCCGAGTTCATGTTCGACGACGAGCGCGCGCTGGTCCGCCTCGACATGTCGGAGTACCAGGAACGACACACGGTCTCGCGCCTCGTCGGCGCGCCGCCCGGGTATGTCGGCTACGACGAGGGGGGCCAGCTCACCGAGGCGGTACGCCGACGGCCGTACTCGGTCGTCCTCCTGGACGAGATCGAGAAGGCGCACACCGAGGTCTTCGATGTGCTCCTGCAGATCCTCGATGACGGACGCTTGACCGACGGCCAGGGCCGCACGGTGGACTTCCGCAACACCGTGATCATCATGACGTCCAACATCCGCTCGGCCGAGGCCCTCCGCGAGTACTTCCGGCCGGAGTTCCTGAACCGGGTCGACGAGGTCGTCCAGTTCCAGGCGCTCACGCGCGACCAGCTGGGCGAGATCGTGGAGCTGCAGCTCGAACGGCTGCGCGCACGGCTCGCCGAGCGCGGCATCCAGCTGGAGCTCACGGACGCGGCGAAGGAGGCCGTCGCCGAGGCCGGCTGGGATCCCACGTACGGCGCCCGGCCCCTCAAGCGCGCACTGCAGCGGCTGGTCGAGAACCCGCTCGCGATGCGGCTGCTCGAGGGCGACTTCGCCGACGGCGACAGGATCCGGGTGGATGCGCAGAACGGCGAGCTGGCCTTCGAGAAGGTAGGCGCCGGCGAGCCTGCGCGGGCCTAGGGAACCGGATCGAAGAACTCGCCCTTGCCCTGATCGGGCGGGGCGCCGTAGATGAAGAGGACGAGCTCCTCCTCACCTGCGTTGCGGAGCTGAAGGATCGTCCCGCGCTCGACGACGAGAATCCCGCCTCG
>JAICVP010000171.1 GCA_025935275.1 Thermoleophilia bacterium | reverse complement strand
ATTGGCAAAAGAGAGCGGCGCCTGCGGGAGCACGAGCACGGTGAGCGCTGTGAGTAACACCCCGCCGTCAAGAGACGGAAACTGGAGCGGTGAGGGACCGATGCTGATCTCTCCCGCCGCCACGATGACGGCGGTGAGCGTTCCAACGCCGACGAGCACGAGGGAGATCGCGTAGCGCTTGAGGAGGAGCGCGAGCGCAACGACCGCAACCCCCAGAGGAAGAGCCCATGCGGGGGCGAGGGCGTGCGTAGCGAACGACTTGGGCGGATCGGTTACGAGCCCCCACGCGATCTTCAGGAAGAGAAGCCCGACCGTCAGCTGAACTCCGCGGACGAGCGCGCGCGGGAAGGCTCGCGCGGCCAGGTCGACCAGACCCAGCCTCCCGGCGAGGAGGAAGATCGCTCCCATCAGCAGAGCGCCTGCCGCGATCTCGTCGGAGCCCAGGCGGTTCGCGATCGCGATCGCGCCGAAGGCCTTGAGCGGCTGCACCGGGATCGGCAGGTCGTAGATGAATGCAACGGCGATGTAGAGCAGCGCGGCGGGCAGGAGTACCGCGGTGGCCGAGAGTCCGTTCGAAACGGTGAGGGCGACCGCGATCGGAACCAGGACTCCGAGGTCCGCCACCGCGCCTGCGAGCTCCCGGCGGTCGATCTTCACGGCCTTATCATTGCCGCTGGAATGTTCTTCCGTCAGGTGCTGCACGAGGATCTCGGGTGCGCGTCCTACCTCGTCGCGGACGGGGGCGAGGCTGCGGTCATCGACCCGAAGTGGGACATCGAGGAGTACCTTGCGCTGGCCGAAGAGCACGACTTTCGGATCACGCACGCGCTGGAGACGCACAACCACGCCGACCACGTGTCCGGCAAGGGGCGCTTGCAGAAGGCGACCGGCGCAACGATCCACGTGCCGGCGGGAGCAGGCGTTGCCTTCGAGCACGAGCCGATGGGGGACGGCGACGCAGTCACGGTCGGCGGCGTCCGCATCGCGGCGCTCGCGACCCCGGGGCACCGGCCCGAGCACACCGCCTACGTGATCTCGGACGAGGCGCGCGGCGAAGACCCGTGGCTCGTCGTCACGGGCGACTCGCTCTTCGTCGGCGACGTCGCGCGCCCCGACCTCGCGGTCGAGCCCGAGGAAGGAGCCCGCGACCTCTTCGCCTCGCTGAACCGGCTGCTCGAGCTCGACGACTTCGCCGAGGCGTGGCCGGGCCACATCGGCGGCTCCCTCTGCGGCGGAGCCGGGATGAGCGAGAAGCCCGGCACGACGATCGGCTTCGAGCGCCGCTTCAACAGGCTGCTGCGCCTCGGCGACGAGCAGGCTTTCGTCCGCGAGCTGACGGGCCACCTGGCGCCGCAGCCGCCGAACTTCAAGCGCATCGTCGAGCTGAACCGGGGGCCCCTCCTCACCGAGGCCGCTCCCGTCGAGCTGCTGGCGCCGGCGCGCGTGCAGGAGATGACGGACGCAGGGGTTCTGCTCCTCGACGGCAGGCCGACCCGCGACTTCGACGCCGAGCACGTACCCGGCTCCGTCAACGTGACCATGACGCGCTCGTCCGTGGGAACGCGTGCCGCGTGGATCGCCGACCCGGAGGCGGCCGTCCTCCTCAACGCCGCGAGCGACGACGACGCGCGCAGGATGGCTCGCCTGCTCGAGGCCGTCGGCTTCCGGAAGGTCGCGGGCTTCCTCTCTGGCGGCACCACCGCGTGGCGCGAGGCGGGCTACGAGACCGGCTCGACTCCCGCCCTCGACGTGCCCGGCCTCGCGGAGCAGATCCGAAGCGGCGAGGTGAGGGTCCTCGACGTCCGTGACGAGGACGAGTGGGAGGAGAGCCACGTGCCCGGCTCGATCCACATCCCCTTCCACGAGCTCCGGGACGGTGTGCCGGCGGAGCTCGAGAACGGAGGCAAACCGCTCGCGATCGTCTGCTCGGCCGGAAACCGGAGCTCGATCGCCGCCTCGCTCCTCAAACGCGCGGGTCTCGACGGCGTCGAGCACGTCGCGGACGGCGGGGTCGAAGACCTTCGAAACGAAGGGATCGAGCTGGTCGAGGGAAAGTAGGCTGAGGCCGCACCCCTGCTACACTCCTGACCGCGGGGCGGCGTAGCTCAGTTGGTTAGAGCAGCGGAATCATAATCCGCGTGTCGGAGGTTCGAGTCCTCCCGCCGCTACCTTTCAGGGGACCCGAAGAGACGAAGGAACGACATTGGCAACAGGAGTACGAGTAGCGATCACGCTTGCGTGCACGGAATGCAAGCGGCGCAACTATCAGACGCAAAAATCGAAGCGGAACACGCCCGACCGGTTCGAGGCGAAGAAGTACTGCCGCTGGTGCAGTTCCCACACGCTGCACCGGGAGACCCGCTAGGACCATGGCCCGCCAGCCCCGCACGCGCCGCCGGCGCGACAACTATCAAGCTCCCGCGGAGCGCTCCCGCCAGAGCCGCCGCGAGATCAAGCCTGTCGGCCAGCCGAAGAGCCAGACCGGGCAGCGCCGGGAACGCCGCGGCGGCTTTCGGGGTTTCGTCGCGGAGTCGATCGCCGAGCTCAAGAAGGTCGAGTGGCCCGGTAAGCACCAGCTCTTCTCGGCGACGGTGGTCGTCATCATCGCGGTCGCCGTTGTCGGCGCGTACCTCTGGATCGCCGACCTCGCGCTCTCCCACTTCGTCAAGAACGTCCTTCTGAACCTCTAAGGCAGGCAGACACCCATGTTCCGCTGGTACGTCATCAACACCTACTCCGGGCACGAGAACAAGGTCAAGGCCAACCTCGAGCACCGCATCGTGTCCATGAACCAGGCGCCGCGCTTCCGCCGCGTCATCGTCCCGACCGAGCAGGTCGTGGAGACGAAGGACGGGCAGAAGGTGCAGACCGAGAAGCGCGTGCTGCCCGGCTACGTCCTCGTGAACATGGACATGACCGACGAGGCCTGGACGGTCGTGAAGAACACGCCCGGGGTGACCGGGTTCGTCGGCTCAGGGACGAAGCCCGTGCCCCTCTCCCAGCCCGAGGTCGACCGCATCCTCCACACCGCGACGGCCGGCGCCGAGCGCCCGCGCGCGCTCGCCGACTTCGAGCTCGGCGAGTCGGTGAAGGTCACGTCCGGCCCCCTCTCGGACTTCGACGGCGAGATCGTGGACGTGAACGGCGACCAGCAGAAGCTGAAGGTTCTCGTCAACATCTTCGAGCGCCAGGTCCCGGTCGAGCTCTCCTTCGACCAGGTGAAGAAGCTCGACTAGCTACTCTGGACGACTGCGATGGCGAAGAAAGTACTGACACTCATCAAGCTGCAGATCCCCGGCGGGCAGGCCAACCCGGCGCCGCCGGTTGGCCCTGCGCTCGGCCAGCACGGCGTCAACATCATGGAGTTCTGCAAGGCCTTCAACGCCCAGACCGCGCAGGCCGGCGGCCGCATCACTCCGGTCGAGATCACGGTCTACGAGGACCGCTCGTTCACCTTCATCACGAAGACCCCGCCCGCGGCCGTGCTCATCAAGGAGGCCCTGAACATCCCGAAGGGCTCCGGCGAGCCGAACCGCGAGAAGGTCGGCCGACTGACGCGCGACCAGATCCGGCAGATCGCCGAGACGAAGCTGGAGGATCTCAACGCGCGCGACGTCGACCAGGCGATGCGCATCATCGAGGGCACCGCCCGCTCGATGGGAGTGGAGACGCCCGCATGAGCCAGCACGGCAAGCGCTACCGCCAGGCCCGAGCGCCGATCGACCGCGAGCATGCCTACACGCCTTTCGAGGCGGTCAAGCTCCTGAAGGACGCGCCGGACGCGAAGTTCGACGAGACCGTCGAGGTGCACTTCCATCTCGGGCTCAACGTTCGCCACGCCGACCAGCAGCTGCGCGGGACGCTCATGCTCCCGCACGGCACAGGGAGCGACGTGCGCGTCGCCGTGTTCGCCGAGGGCGAGAAGGCAAAAGAGGCCGAGGAGGCCGGCGCCGACGTGGTCGGATCCGCAGACCTCGCCACCAGGGTCGAGGGAGGCTTTGACGACTTCGACGTCGCCATTGCGACGCCGGACATGATGGGCACGGTCGGCAAGCTCGGCCGCATCCTCGGCCCGCGCGGGCTCATGCCGAACCCGAAGGCGGGCACGGTCACGTTCGACATCGGTAAGGCCGTGCGCGACTCCAAGGCCGGCAAGCTCGAGTACCGCACCGACCGGGGCGCGAACGTCCACCTGACGATCGGGAAGAAGAGCTTCGACGCGAAGGCCCTGCTCGAGAACTACGCGACCGTCCTCGACGAGATCGTGCGCGCCAAGCCGTCGGCCGCCAAGGGCCGCTACATCCGCACGATCACGCTGACGACGTCCATGGGCCCGGGGATCCACGTCGACCCGCAGAAGACACGTGGAGTCGTGGAGGAGATGGACGAGCAGGAGGCCGCCGTCCCGGCGTAGTCAAGTCCAGACAAGCCCGTCGCCAGAGACAGCCGGCAGCCCCGAGGGGCGTAAGACCTGCCGAGGCGGACGAGGGAGGATCCCAAGGATCGCCTCTGCTCGTGCCCGCCCGGAAGGCGGGCGCGATTCGTTTGAGGAGGTGATTCGATGCTGAAAAGAGAGAAGGAACGGGTGGTCGCAGATCTCGTCGAGCGGCTGCGCTCGTCCGACACGCTCATCGTCGCGGACTACCGCGGGCTGACCATGCCGGAGATCGACGGTGTGCGGACCGAGGTGCTCAAGCACGGCGCCCGCTTCACCGTCGTCAAGAACACGCT
>JAICVP010000165.1 GCA_025935275.1 Thermoleophilia bacterium | reverse complement strand
GAGATCGACTCCGGAGTCGATGACGTGCACCTTGCCCTGCGCGTCCGGAATCTTCGCCTCGAGCTCCGCGCGCAGAAAGTCGGACACCGCAATAACCGCGTCCGCGCGGCGAATCGACGCGGCGGTCGCGGTCGCGACGCCCGGGATGGCGCCGACGTTGCGGACGTCGCGGCCGTGCGCGGTGAGAACGAGGCGAGCCCCCACTCGGCGCGCTGCGAACGCCGCGGCCGCGCCGGCGGGGAAGAGAAAGTGCGCGTAGACGACGTCGGGATGAAAACGGCGCGCTTCCGTGAGGGCGCGAGCCGCCAGGCCGCCGTACTTGGCAGGCGAGCCGCCCCGGTGGTCGATGACCACCCGCGAGACCTCGTTTCCGGCCCGTTCGAGCTCGTCGGCGAGCTGTTTCACGAACACGCCGAGATCCGGAGCCGAAGGGCCGGGATACATCTGGGAAACAAGCAAGACTCGCATCGTTGACTATTGTCGAAATGGCTCAAACGGGGGAGGCAAGCCGAAAAACCCCCGCTAAGGTCGAGTTTATGGCGAAGACTGCGGCCGCAGGCGTCGACGTCGCCGCTGTGGAGGAACACCTCGCACGCTACGTCGTTTCGTGCCCACTCTGCAAAGGGGTGGGGCAGCTGGGCGTTGCGCACGAGGAATGCAAGATCATCTCCGGCGCGGACGCGAAGGACGGGATCTCGGTCGTGGTCGTCCTCTGCAAGCGCTGCGGCTACCTGATGACGCTCGCGGCCGACCAGATTCTCCCCGGCAAACCCGCCGCCAAAGCAAAGGCCAAAGCCGCCTGACCTTCCGAGCAGGAAGGGCGGCCGCCCGAAGACGGCCGCCCGCGCAATCGGTTAGGCCGCTTGCTTCACGCGGCGCGAATCGCGCTCGAGCCGTTCCTCGGTCCGGGCACGCGCGTGGATGAGCTCAGGCGAGCCGAAGCGCTTCCGGGCCTCGGCGGTCCGGAATTCGCCCCACAGCTCGTCGATCACCTTCGAGAGGCCGGCGAGCTCGGCCGACGTCTCCGCATTTGATCCCTGGGCAAGCTCGTGCCACAGCTCGGCGCGTCGCGCGATCGCCTGGTCGAGCTCGTCACGGATCTGGTTCGTTGTACGCACAACCTTTTTAACGAGGCTGCGCGGGGGACCATTCCGCCAAAAGGAGCCGGAGGCGGGACTCGAACCCACGACCTACCGCTTACAAGGCGGTTGCTCTACCAGCTGAGCTACTCCGGCGGACGCGGCCAGAGTAGCTAATCGAGAACCGCGCGCTCCTGCTGGTGCTGGAGGACCTTGCGCTTCACTCGCTGGAGGGCGTTGTCGATCGTCTTCGTGTCGCAGCCGAGACCTTCCGCCATCTCCTCGTAGGAGTTGCCCTCGAGATACAGGCGCAGCGCATCGCTCTCCAGCGGGGAGAGACCGGTGCCGAGGCAGAAGACGAGGCTCTGCAGCTCCTCAGTCGAGATGACGCAGACGACCGGGTCGTCGACCTTCGGGCCGGGGAGCGCGTCTCCGAGGGTGCAATCCCCGTCTTCCTGGCCCGCGGGCGTATGGCTGAACGAGACGTACGTGTTCAGCGGCGCATGCTTGAAGCGGGTCGCCGTCTTGATCGCGGTGATGATCTGGCGCGTGATGCAGAGCTCCGCGAAGCTGCGGAAGGACGTGTCCTTGTCGGAGCGGAAGTCGCGCACCGCCTTGTAGAGGCCGACGAGCCCTTCCTGGATGAGGTCGTCGGAGTCACCACCGGCGATGAAGTACGAGCTCGCCTTCAGGCGGACGAAGCCGGTATACCGGCGCAGAAGCGCATCCATCGCGGCGCTGTCCCCGTTCCTGGCACGGAGGACGAGCCGTAGATCCTCGACTTCTCGTTGAGTCTTTTCCTGCGGGCGGGCCGTGGCGAGCTGGCGGCGGGGCATCGGCTTTCCTCCTGGGCGTTTGGATGTGCCGGTGCCGAGGAGAGCTTCCCTCGACAACCCTAACCCTCAACTTGAGGTCACGATCGTAGCAGGCGGTCCCGAAAAGATCAATGTCGCCTGCGACGCAAACGCTCGAGGGCGGAACGCGTGTTCTCATCGAGCGCGTCTTCGATCTGCGAACGCCCTTCCAAGCTCGGCCTGGCATTCTCGTCGAGATTCCGCAGGAAGGTCTTCGACGACACCCGGCGGGTTTCCTGTCCCGCGGTTCCGCGGATTTCGCGGTCGGAGGAGATGACCCAGACCTCCTCCTGGCTTCTGTGCTCGGCGGCCAGCCGTTCGATCAGGTCGTCCGCGTGCTCGGAGAAGCGCACCGCCAGCTCGCCGTAGGACGCGTCGTCGCCGACTCCGTCGAAGACCACTACGCCGCGTGCCCCGCGCATCGCGACGAAGCTCGCCAGCCGGTCGATCAGCTCGTCGCGCTCACGAAACGACCCCGCGTGGAGGATGTTGTAGCCGTCGAAGAGGTAGAGCATCGCTCCCTAAGGATGACGCGGCGATGGACGTCAGCGCGGCAATCCCGGCGAGGAGCGCCACGCCGGCCCGCAGATCGAGAGCTCCCGAGACGACCCCGATGAGCGGGGGGCCGGCCAGGAACCCGAGATACGAGACCGTCGTCACGCTCGCGACCGCGCTCCCACGCTCCCGCTCGGAGGAGCCGCGACCGGCCGCGCCGAGCAACACCGGTGCTGCGACCGAGATGCCGCCGCCTCCGAGGAAGAAGCCGATGAGCGCGACCGGGACAGCCGTCGACGTCGCCGCAAGCGCCAGTCCGCACGCCGAGACGAACGCGCCCCCGGCGAGCAGCCTGCGGTCGCCAAAGCGGATCCCGAGCCCGTGGCCCAGAACGCGCCCGGTGACCATCGCCGCCGCAAAGAAAGCCGGTCCGAGACCCGCGAAGACAGGCGAGGCATCCAGCTCGGATTCGAGAAAGAGCGCGCTCCATTGCTCGATCCCGCTCTCGACGACGAACGCGATTCCGCAGAGGAGCCCGAGGACGAGCAGCGGGCGCGAGAGCGAGATTCGCGGGGCTCTCTTCTCGGCGGGAGGCGACAGCCCGAGCGCTTCGCGGTTCAGCCAGGCCGAGAGGAACGGCACCAGCGACGTGGCCAGGAGGATGACCACCGGATCCACGCCGGTTTCACGCGAGATCGCTGCGAAAACGCTGCCGACGAGGAAACCGCCGGAGAAGGAGGCGTGCGCCTTCTGCATGATCGGAGCCCCTCCGCACGCTTCGATGCTTGTCGCGCCGAAGTTGATCGAGACGTCGAGAGCGCCGGATGCGGCACCGACGACGACGAGCGCGAACACCAGCTGCCAGACGGAGTCAGCAAGCCCCGGGAGCAGCACGGCGAGTCCGAAGAGGACTGCCGAGATCGGGAGGACCCTGGGCCCGAGCCGGTCGAGGAGGAGGCCGGTGGCGAACATCGCGGGCAGCGCGGCCGCAGCGACGAAGAGAAGCGCTACGCCGAGCTCAGTCACCGATGCTCCCGTCTGCTCCTTGATCGCAGGCAAGAGGACCGCCCAGGCCCCCCAGAACACGCCGAAGGCTCCGAAGGCCGAGAGCGAGCCGAGCCGGGTCACGCCCGACGCTGCCGCGCTGCTTCGAAGAGCGAGACGCCGGCGGCGACGCTCACGTTCAGCGACTCGACCGAGCCCGCGAGCGGGATCGCGAAGGCGTCGTCGCACGACTTGCGCACGAGCGGCCGCAGGCCCCGGCCTTCGGCGCCGAAGACGAGGACGGCTCCGGTCGTGAAGTCGGCCGACCAGACCGGTGTCTCAGCATCGCCGGCAGCCGCCCAGACCCAGAGGTCGCCGCGCTTCAGGTCCGTCAGATAGCGGGCCAGGTTGACGACCACGCCGATCTGGACGTGCTCGACAGCCCCGGCCGAGGCCCGGCAGACGGCCGGAGTCACGCGGGCGGCCTTGTGCTCCGTGACCACCACTCCGGTCGCCCCCGCTCCGTCCGCGCTCCGGCAGACCGCGCCGAGGTTGTGCGGGTCGGTCACCTGGTCGAGGCAGGCGATCAGAGGACGCTCGCCCGCCGCGAGCTCGTGCGCATCCGCGTACTTGTAGGGCTCGCAGTAGGCGACCACACCCTGGTGGTCACGGCTGCCGGCGAGCTCGTTCAGCTTGCCCTCGCGCTCGACATGGACGCGCAGGCCCGTCTCGTCCCGCAGCCACGGCTCGGACGCCAGTGCGCGCTCGGTCGCGAAGAGCTCGAGGATCTGCCGGCGCCCTGCGCGGATGACCTCGCGGACCGGGCGGCGCCCGTAGACGAGCTCGCGCGTCAAAGCGGCACGAGATCGAAGCCGTCTGGCCTGTCCCGCACTTGCCACCCCGCGGCCTCCACCTCTTGTCGGAGCCGATCGGCCTCGTCGAATGCTCCGCGCCCGCGCGCGTCCTGGCGGCGCGAGGCGAGCTCGACAACGTCTGGGGGAGCTTCACTCTGCGCGGCCAGGCCCTCGAGCCCGAAGACGGCCAGAGCCCGCTCGAGTAGGTCGAGCCTCCCGGCTGCCCGCCAGGCGTGCATGAGGGCGAGGGCTTCGGGAGTGGCAAAGTCGTTCTCCAGGGCCTCGACGAAGGACTCCCAGCCCGGCACGTCCTCGCCGGAGCCCTCGAGGCGAAAGGCGTTCCGGAAGCTTTCGACTTGTGCCCGAGCAGCCTCCATCGCCTCGTCCGAGTAGTCGAGCGGGCCGCGATAGTGGCCACTGAGGAAGAAGACGAGGATCGCCTCGCGCCCGTAGGTGTCCAGCACCTCTCGGAGCGAGACGATGTTGCCGACCGACTTCGACATCTTCTCCTCGGCGAGCTGCAGCATCCCGTTGTGCGCCCAGTGGCGCGCGAAGGGCCTGCCTGCCCCGCGTGACTGGGCGAGCTCGTTCTCGTGGTGCGGGAAGCGCAGGTCGAGGCCGCCGCCGTGGATCTCGAACTCGGGACCGAGGTGCTTCTCCGCCATCGCCGAGCACTCGATGT
>JAICVP010000055.1 GCA_025935275.1 Thermoleophilia bacterium | reverse complement strand
GCTGCCAGTCGCTGCACACGAACTCGTTCGACGAGGCGCTCGCGCTCCCCACCGAGCACGCGGTGAAGCTCGCGCTGCGCACCCAGCAGGTGATCGCGCACGAGACTGGAGTCGCTTCGACGATCGATCCGCTCGGGGGCTCGTAATACCTCGAGGATCTGACCAACCGGCTCGAGCAGGAGGCCTACGACTACTTCGGGCGCATCCGCGACCTCGGCGGGGTCGTCGAGGCGATCAAGGAGAACTTCTTCCAACGCGAGATCGCCGAGGCCTCCTTCCGGTTCCAGAGCGAGGTCGAGGCGGGCGAGCGCGTCATCGTGGGCGTCAACCGGTACGAAGACCCGAACGAGCGCGAGATCGAGATCCTGAAGATCGACGCGGCGCTCGAGCAGAAGCAGATCGAGCGGGTGCAGGCGCTGCGCGCGCGGCGGGACACGGCCGCGGCCGAGGCCGCGCTCGCGCGGCTCAAGCGGGACGCGGTAGAGGCCGACACCAACCTCATGCCGGCGATCATCGACGCCTCTCGCGCCTACGTGACCATGGGCGAGATGTGTGACTCTCTTCGAGCTGTGTGGGGCGTTTGGCGGGAGACCCCCGTCTTCTAGGCGCTCTTTAATTCGAGGCCAGTGAGCAACAACGGAGAACTGCTCTCGATCGAGGGCCTGAGCCGCCGGTTCGGGGCAAAGGAGGTCATCCGCTCGTTCGACCTCTCGGCCGAGCCGGGCCAGCGCATCGCGCTCTGGGGGCCGAACGGCTCGGGGAAAAGCACGGTGCTTCGGTGTGTCGCCGGGACGCTCATGCCCTCGGCGGGATCCGTCTTGATCGGCGGCCACCGCGCCGGCGAGCTTGCGGCGCGCCGTCTTGTCGGTGCATCGCTCGCGCAGGAGCGCTCGTTCTACCTCCGTCTGAGCGGGCGGACAAATCTCCTCTTCTTCGCCCGGATCCGCTATGACAATCGCCGCGAAGGCATGCGCGCCGTCGACGGGCTCATCGAGGAGCTCGAGATCGCGGACATCGCCGCGCAACGCGTCGACCGTTGTTCGACCGGGATGGTGCAGCAACTGGGTATCGCGCGGGCCCTGATCGGAGAACCGGCCCTTCTCCTGTTGGACGAGCCCACGCGGTCGCTCGACGCCGACGCGAGAGCCCGACTCTGGGGGGCCCTCGAACGGCGGCCCAAGACGGTGGCGCTGATCGCAACCCATCTAGACGAAGACGTGAAACTCTGTGACGAACGCGTTTCCTTTCCCGTTTAGCATCCCGCGCCTCGGCGTGATCGCGGCCCTTGTCCGTCGCGACTACCTCGTCCAGCGCTCATACCGACTTGCGTTCGTCCTGGATCTCTTCTACGGGGTCATCAACCTGCTGGTCTTCTTTTTCATCTCGCAGACGTTCGACGACACGAGTACGCAGGATCTCGACGGTGCGCCCAGCTACTTCGCGTTCGCCTCCATCGGTATCGCGATCACGATCGTCCTCCAGGCAGCGAGCGGCGGCCTCGCGCATCGCATCCGAGAAGAGCAGCTGACCGGAACGCTCGAGGCCCTGACGGCGCAGCCGATCACCACCCCCGAGCTTTCATTCGGGCTCGCGGCATTCCAGTTCGGCTTCGGCATGCTTCGCGCCGCGTTCTACCTGCTGCTCAGCGCGCTCATGTTCGGCGTGAGCTTTGCGGATACGGACTGGGTCGGCTTCATCACCATCCTCATCGCATCCGGGGCGGCACTCGCGAGCATCGGCGTCGTCTTGGGCGCCATCGTTCTCGTCATGAAGAGGGGGGAAGTCCTCACGGGCGCCGTCACATTCGCGATGGGGCTCGTCAGCGGCGCATACTTTCCGACCGACGTCTTGCCGTCGTGGTTGCAGGCGCTCGGAAGCATCATGCCGACTCGCTTTGCCTTTGACGGGTTGCGTGCCGCGATCTTCCAGGGCGGAGGCTGGGGCGGCGACGCGCTCGCTCTCATCGTCTTTGCCCTCGTCGGCCTCCCGCTGGGCGTCTGGTGCTTCGGCCGCGGGCTGCTCCACTCGCGTCGCGCGGGGACGATCTCGCAGTACTAGCCGTGGAGGTGTCGCCCGACACGCGCCTCGCGCACGCCGCCCGTCGGCTGACGCTCGACGGAACGGCGGCCCGTGTCGTCGAGGCCTTCGCTTCGGCCGGGGTGCGCTGCATTCTCCTCAAGGGCGCCTCTCTCTCCGACCTCTACGAAGGCGGGCGCCAGTATTCGGACGTCGATCTCCTCGTCGCTCCGGCGACTCTGGACAGCGCCGAGAGGGCGCTCGCCCGCCTCGGCTTCGAGCTTCGCCATGACGATCCGCACAGCCGGATCTGGAGGCGCGACGTTCTCGACGTCGACCTGCATACGACGCTCGTGGGCGCGGGAGTCGAGCGTGCCCGCGTGTGGGAGGTGTTGAGTGCGCAGACAGAGACGATCGCAGTCGGCGGAGCGCAGGTCGAGGCTTTGAACGGGCCCGGTCGCGCGTTGCACGTCGTGCTTCACGCTGCACAGCACGGCACCGAGGAGCCAAAGCCTCTCGAAGACGTGCGCCGGGCGGTCGAGCGTTTTTCGGATGACCTCTGGCGCGCCGCCGCTGATCTCGCCGGCGAGCTCGGCGCGGAGGCGGCGTTTTGGGCAGGCCTCGGCGTCGAGCCGACCGCGATCGAGCTTCGCTCGAGACTCGGCATCGAAAGGGTGTCGGGGACCGAGACCGAGTTGCGGGCGGCGACGGCGCCGCCGACCGCCGTGGGACTCCTGCGCCTTGCGCGAACTCCGGGCCTCAGGGCGAAGAGCGCGCTCGTCTGGCACGAGGCGTTTCCAGCGAAGGCGTTCCTGCTGAACTGGTCTCCGCTGGCGAGGCGAGGCCGGCTCGGACTCGGGCTCGCCTACATCTGGCGCCCGGTGTGGATGCTTCTCCGACTCGGGCCCGCCCTGGCCGCGATCAGGCGGGCGAGGCGGGCCGCCGAGCGCTGAGCGGCGCTGGCGCCGGCCGGCGCGTCCCGTCGAGGTCGAAGGCGACCACGGGGACCAGCTTTTCGAGCGTTTCGTCGGAGTCGTGAACCGCAACTCCGTTCACGACCAGCCACGCATGCCCTGGCGGTCCATCGTCGTCCCCCTTGCGTACGCCGAGGACGAGCAGCGAGCCCTCGTTGCCGGCCGGGAGGTAGCGGTAGGTGATCAGGCTACGCTCCAGGCAGTTGTCCCGGAGAAACCGGGTCCGGTACATCCACCGCGCGAGCGTCACGACGTCCTGGGTTCGCTTCGCGTCGGGCGCGCGCCGGTGCCGGGGCGCCATCACGGTCACGAGGCGCGAGAGCGGAACGACGCGCTTGAGGACGGGCAGAGCCCCGGCCCAGACGAGCATCCTCCCCGAGAGAAGGAGCTCGCTTGGCCCGGAGACGACGGTCCGGATCCTGTCCACGCGGCCCACGCTCAGGCCGCCTCACGGATGAGAACGCGCTCGATTTCGTTGAGGAGGCCGGGAAGCTCGTCGATCGCCGCCGCGAACCGAACCTCGTAGACGGGCACGAGGGCTGCGAGGCGAAGGTACTCCTCCACGGTCTTGCGCTTGAGCTCCGGGTCGAGCAGCGTGAAGCAATAGGCGTGGGGGAGGAGCCTTTGGATGACCGCGTCCGCGTCGAGCCTCGCGAGCCTGACGCGCTCGCCTTCTGGCTGCCGGGTCAGGACGCACAAGGCCGCCAGCGGAGCGACCTTCTCGCCCACGGAGATCAGACCGTCAGGGCCCAGCTCGGGCGCCGGGGGGACCGGGGTGTCGAAGTACTTCGCGGAGGCCGGACGAAGCCGGATGGAGAACGGAAGCTCGAAGACCTGAACGCCCGCGCTGGTCGTCTCGAAAGCCAGAGCATCGTCCGCACACACCCGGTAGCCGCGCTGGCTGAGACCGAAAGCGATCGTCGACTTGCCTGTCTGCGAGTCGGCGCAAAAGGCGATCACCCCAGCTCGAGTCTCCACCGCGCTCGCGTGCAGGACCTGGCGGCCGAGCAGCTGGAGCGTCATGGGTACGATCGTGCGTCGGTAGGTGTCGACGACCAGGCTTTCGGGGACTCCCTCTCCCGGTACGGCGAGGATTCGGCCGTCTCGTCCCGAGCGAAATGCACCGACGGCCGGGAGGTAGGCCCAGTACTCGTCATCCGAACGGTAAAAGTACGCGGATGGCGTGCCTGCGTAGTCGACCCAAACGAGCGTTGCCGGATCGCTTTCGTCGGGCATCGGCGCTCGCGTGTCGCTGGCCCCGAGTGCGAGCGTGAGGGTGGTGATCATTCCGTCGAAGAGTATGCTTCCGCCCGGCTCGCGCTAGCGCACAGCCGGGCGGTGACCAAGCAATGACGTGCTATTCGTGCCCCGGAGGCTTCAGCGTCGGCTCACCCGGATCACCAGGCACGGGCTGAGACTTGCCGTTCGCCGGGCCGCCAGCACCGCCGCCCAGCATCACTTCGGCGACGTCCCCTAGATAGCGAAGCTCCATCGGTTCCCACTTCGTCATTGCTCTGTCACCCCCTCCCTTCACCGTCAGTCCATTGGCGCATCCACGCCTCGAGATTTAAGACGCTCCACAGCTTATGTGCGAGCTCCGAAAACTCGAGTGCGTCGGATCCTCCGTGGACACCTCTCCCTTGCAGTCGTTCAAGCGAAGTATAGATGGCTGATTCTAGTTTTTGGCCGTCGACAATGCCACTAGACGTAAGTATTGGTGCCCCGCCGTACACTTCCCAAGCGTGTGGGATCTGCTCGGTGAGCACCCTGGTTGAGAACTCGGTGATCAGCACCTTCTTCTGATCGCGGAAACCGGCCTCGGGAAATCGGTCTGCGAGGCGCATGCGCAAGATGCCCTTGGAGCGGTGACCGGTGTGCAGGAGACTCGGGGGCGTGCGCACGAGAAAGTCCACGACCCCGGGGTCCCAGAAGGGCATGAAGGGCTCGAGTCCAAGCCGCCTTCCGCGCTCGTATGCCTCCTCGCGTTCCATCGCGACGACCACGTTCTCGAAGTAGGGAATGACGTCGCTGAGATACGCGCCCTGGCTATGGCGCGCCTGCGTGAAGGCGGCTGCGCGGTCCTCGAGCTGTCGGGCGAAGGCGGGATCCGGGGCGAGCCACGGATCCATGCGCTCGCGCAGCCGTCGGCGGCGGACATCCGCGAGGAAGTTGGGCGCAAAGCGGCTCGAGACTCCTCTGGCCGCGTCCTGCAAGACCACCTTGGCGCCGTACTTCCAGAGAAGGTTCCTGAGCATTGGCCACTTCTGCACCTTGTATGACCGTCGGTACGTGAGCCAGAAATGGTTGAGCTCCCGAAGCCGCAGGTGCCGCATGCAGTCCGCCGACCAGCGCGGCGAGACGGACAGCCACTCGTCGCCGCCGGCACCCGTGAGAAACGTCTTTGCGCCCTGCTCGCGGCCCTCGAGGGCGAGCCGTGTGTAGAGCGGGTGCCAGATGTTGACGAGTGGCGTCGGCCACGTCGCAGTCGTATGCAGCGCGCCGAGGACCAGGCCATCCGGGCGCTCGGCTTCCGCGAACGGAAGGATGGTCTGCGGCATGCCGAGCTCGCCCGCCACGAGTCGCTGGATGGGCTCCTCGTGGAAGTTCGGGTCGGGGAAGACGAGCGAGAGCGCGATCGGAGGCTGGGTCCCGGCAGACCGGGTCTCATCGGCGGCGAAGGCGGCGATCGCGACGGAGTCGATCCCACCGCTCAGGAAGATCGACGGGCGCCCGACGGACAGGGCCCGGTCGACTGCCTGCTCCATGAGCTCGGGGAACTGCGGTAGCTCGGCCTCCGTGACCCATTGCACCTCAGCTTCGCTCGGGGCCGGATCCCAGTAGCGAGATGTCGTGAGGCCGCCTTGGGACGCGGTCAGGAGCCGCCCGGCCGGGATACGTCGCACTTCCTCGAAGTAGGTCTCGCCGGGATCGAGGTGGTAGTTGACGAGCGACTCGGCGAGCGCGGGCCGGTTCAGAGCGGGCGAAACTGCTTCGGTGCGAACGAGCGCGACGATGGAGTCCGAGAAGTACCAGGCCTCGTCGCGGCCCTTCGCATAGAAGAGCGGATGATGGCCGAGGGGATCCCGCGCGGCTAGGAGCGAGTCCGAGCGCGCGTCCCACAAGACGAGGGCGAAGACGCCGTCGATCCGGCCGACGACCTCGGATCCCAGCTCGAAATATGCGCGGAGGATCAGCTCCGCAGCGTCCGTGGCCGGGTCTGCGCCAGAGATGGCCGCCAAAGATTCCGTGTCGAAGACGTGACCATCGAAGACGGCCAAGCTCGAGTTGACCCGTGCTACCTGGGCCGGTGCGGCCTCGCCACGCGAGACGATCTCGGGAACTTCCCGACCCGGCTTGTACCGCAGGACGAAAGAGGACGTGTCCGGCGCGGCACGCCGCTCCTGTGGAGCCGCAGCCACGCCTACGCCGCCGCCGGCCGAAGCAGCTTCTTCTCAACGAGGCTCGAGATGAGCTTGTCGATCTCCTCGCTGATCTCCGCCGGCGTTGCGTCGAACTCGCGCTCGAGCTCTCGCTGGAGCGCTTCCCGGCTCAACCCGGTGACGAGCAGGTCCCACGCTCGCGACCCGGTGGCATTGAGCGCGTAGATCTCGTTCGTCAGGAGGTTGACGAGCACAGTCTCGCCCTCGACGCGCTGGGTGACGACGTCGGGATTGGGGACCCAGCCAGCCTCCGAATCAGCTCGGAGATCGCGCTCGTCGCTCTCGTTATCCGCAGGAAAATCAGAGTCAGTCAATTTGGTGATCCGGGAGAGTGCGCACCAAAATTCATGGTTCGTTTCTGGTCGCCGCCATCGGACCCGCTTGCCCGCGGGCTTCGTCGGATCATGTGAGCCTCGCCAGGGGTTGTCAAACGTCTGGCGTACCGGAGATCTCGACGACGAGTCCGTCCTGTGCCGTCACGACCCCGTCGGGCACGGGGAGCTCGACGGGTCGGTGCGTGAGCAGCACCGGGCCGTCCGCCGCGGCGAGGGCCTCTTCGGCGGAGAGATGCCCGCGCGGCTCGCCGTCCTTATCGCCGCGCGACAGCGTCGCCTCGCAGACGAAGAGGTCGGCCCCGCGCGCGAGCGTAGAGAGCTGCTCCGTCGGCGCCGAATCGCCCGAGTATGCGAGCAGCGTTTCGCCCTCCCGGACCCGAAAACCGTACGCCTCCATCGTGTAGTGGGGCAGTCGCTGCGCCTCGACCTCGAAACCTCCGGCCTGGAAGGGCCTCGAGGGCTCGAACTCGTGCAGATCGAAGGCGGCGTCGAACATGCCCGGGTTCCCGAAGTTGGCCGCGAAGGCGTCCAGCTGGGAGCGGCCGCCGGGGGGAAGCCACACAGAGCACGGGATGTGCTCTTTGGGAGGCCCGTAGGCGTTCAGCCATGCCCAGGGGACGAGGTCGCCCCAGTGGTCGAGATGAAAGTGCGTTATCGCGACCGCATCTACCCGCCTGCCTCCGTTTGCCCGGAGCCGTCCGAGAACCCCGGGGCCGCAGTCGAGCAGGAGGCTTCGGTGCGGCTCGGCGCTCGTCTCGACGAGGTAACCCGATTGCGCGCTGGCGGGGTTCGGCCAGGCCGGAGAGGATCCGATGACGGTGAGGCGCACGTTCATATACTGACCGACCGCTATGAATCGCGAGCGCAAGATCCGGGTCGTCATCGCCAAGCCGGGACTCGACGGCCACGACCGGGGCGCGAAGATCATCGCCCGCGCGCTTCGGGACGCGGGCATGGAAGTCATCTACACGGGCCTGCACCAGACTCCCGAACAGATCGTCGAGACCGCGATCCAGGAGGACGCCGACGCGGTCGGCATCTCGATCCTGTCCGGCGCTCACATGACGCTCGTTCCGAAGATCCTGGACGGCTTCAAGTCGAACGGCATCGAGGACGTAGTCGTCGTCGTGGGCGGCACGATCCCGAAGCCCGACGTCGAGGAGCTGAAGCGGCAGGGCGTTGCCGAGGTTTTCACCCCCGGCGCGCCCGTCTCCGAGATCGTCGATTTCCTGCGCGAGCGAGTACCGGTCACGCGGTGAGCGTCGACGTCGTACGTGACGGCGGCGTCGCGATCGTGACCGTCAACCGGCCCGACGCCTTGAATGCGCTCGACGTCGAGCACGCCGAGGCGCTGCGCGACCACCTCGAGGACCTCGCCGCCGATCCGGAGGCCCGGGTCGTCCTGCTCACCGGCGCCGGCGACAAGGCCTTCGTCGCGGGCGCCGACATCAAGTACATGCAGTCGCTCGGCGTCCTCGAGGCGCGGCGCTGGGGGGAGCTCGGCCAGGCCTGCGCCAACCTGCTCGAGACGATTCCGAAGCCGACCATCGCGGCGATCAACGGCTACGCGCTCGGCGGCGGCTGCGAGCTCGCGCTCGCCTGCGACATCCGGCTCGCCTCGAACCAGGCGAAGCTCGGCCAGCCGGAGGTCAATCTCGGAATCATCCCCGGCTGGGGCGGAAGCCAGCGCCTGCCGCGCATCGTCGGGCTCGGCTTCGCGAAGGAGATCGTCTTCTCCGGTCGCCCGGTCGAGGCCGGGGAGGCGCACGACTGGGGTCTCGTCAACCAGATCTACGACCCGGACGAGCTCATGCCCGCGGCCTTGAAGCTCGCGCACGAGCTGGCGAAGAAAAGCCCGCTCGCACTCGCGTACGCGAAGGAGGCGACGAACCTCTACCTCACAGGCGAGGCGAGCGCCCACATGGAGACGGAGCTTCGCCTTTTCGCGATGCTCTTCTCCTCGGAGGATCAGAAGGAAGGCATGGCCGCCTTCGCCGAAAAGCGCGAGCCCGAGTTCCGCGGCCGCTGAGCGTCGCAAACCCGCTGCTAGCCTGGGAAGAGCATGCGGGACACGCTCACGATCGCCGGCCGCGAGTTCGGCTCACGCCTGCTCCTCGGCACCGGCAAGTACGACACCTTCGAGACGATGCGCGACGCCGTCGCGGCATCGGGCGCCGAGATCGTCACCGTTGCCGTGCGGCGGATCGACTTCGACGCGCCGGGCGAGGACATCACTTCCTTCCTCCCGGAGAACGTGCTGCTCCTCCCGAACACCTCGGGGTGCGAGACGGCCGACGAGGCGGTGCGGAGCGCGAAGCTCGCCCGGGCCGGTGGCCTCCCGGACTGGGTCAAGCTTGAGGTCATCCCGGACCCGCGGTATCTCCTACCGGATCCCGTCGAGACCCTTCGCGCTGCGGCTGCGCTCGTCGAGGACGGCTTCACCGTTCTTCCCTACGTGCTCCCCGACCCGGTGCTGGCGAAGAAGCTCGAGGAGGTCGGATGCGTGACGGTCATGCCGCTCGCCGCGCCGATCGGAAGCGGTCGCGGGCTCAAGCTGCGCGACTCGATCCGGATCATCGTCGAGCAGGCCGAAGTTCCGGTCGTCGTGGACGCCGGGCTGGGCGCTCCATCGCACGCCGCCGAGTCGCTGGAGATGGGCGCCGACGCCGTGCTCGTCAACACGGCGATCGCGCGGGCAGACGATCCGGTCGCGATGGCCGAGGCTTTCCGGCTCGCCGTGCAGGCCGGGCGCAAGGCCTTCCTCGCGGGCGTCATGGAGGAGCAGGCGCCGACCCCGTCGAGCCCGGTCGGAGGCACGGTTTGACCGTCGAGGTCAACGGGCGCCCGCGGGAGCTCGCGCCGGGCGAGACCGTCGCCGGCCTCCTCCAGAAGCTCGGCCTCGGAAATGGCTGGGCGCTCGTCGAGCGAAACGGCGAGCCCGTAGAGCGCGCCCGCTACGCGGAGGTCGAGCTCGAGGATGCGGACACGCTCGTCATCGCCCGCGCCGTTGCTGGGGGATAGACACCTCTATCTCGTCACGCCGGTCAAGGCCGGCTTCGGCGAGTTCCTTGCATCTTCGATCCGCGGCGGCGTCGACGTGGTGCAGGTGCGCGATCGGTCGCTTTCCGACGGCCTCCTGCTCGAGGCGCTTGCGGAAGCTCGGGTCGCAACGGCGGCCCAGGGCGTTCCGCTCGGTGTGAACGACCGGCCGGATCTGGCCGTCCTCGCGGGGGCCGACTTCGTGCACGTCGGCCAGGACGACATCCCCGTCCAGGCAGCGCGGACATTTGGTCTCCCTGTCGGCCTGTCCACCCACGCGTCCGACGAGATCGACGCTGCGTCGTCCGACTACATCGCCGTGGGGCCCGTGCATGCGACCCCGACGAAGGAAGGCCGGCCGGCGGTTGGTCTCGACCTCGTCCGCTACGCCGCCGCCTACGCGAAGCTGCCCTGGTTCGCGATCGGCGGCATCGACGCGTCGAATGTCGCGGACGTCGTCGCGGCGGGCGCGACGAGGATCGCCGTCGTCCGCGCAATCGTCGAAGCGGACGACCCCGAGCGGGCCGCGCGCGGGCTTCGCGAGACGCTTCCCCGCTAGCCGAGCAGAACGATCTTCTCGGCCGTGAGCGCCTCGGCCAGGCCCTTCTGCTGCGTCCACGTCGGCGCGAAGGCGGGCGTCGTGACCCGCGTGCGCTC
>JAICVP010000368.1 GCA_025935275.1 Thermoleophilia bacterium | reverse complement strand
CTGCGCGCCTCCTACGGGACGAGGGTCGAGGAGCTCACCCGCGTCCCGAAGATGCGCCCGGGCGAGGGAATCACCGGGACGGCGGCCGCGGAACGTGCACCGGTGATGATCCCGAAAGAGGCTCATCTCGACCCTCGGTTCAAGAGCTTTCCGAACCTCCGCGAGGAGCAGTACGAGTCGATCCTGGCCGTTCCGATCCTCGCCAAGGACCGGCTCGAGGGCGCGCTCAACGTTCGCACGGAGGCGCCACGGGAGTTCCGGCCGGACGAGGTCGACCTCCTCATGGCCATCGCGGGCCAGGTGGCGCAGGCGATCGAGAACGCGAAGCTCTACGAGCATGCACAGCGGCGCGTCGCCGAGCTCGAAGCTTTGGCGTCCATCTCGGAGGCCGTCTCGGAGTCGCTCTACCTCGAGGAGTCGCTCGAAGCAATCGTGAAGACGACGATGGCGGCGGTTGAAGCTACGGGCGCGGCACTCGTCCTCGAGGACGGGACGATCGCCTGGCCGGAAGGCCGAGCCGGCAGCCACGCGGTGAGGTTCCCCCTGCGGTGGCGGGGACGGCAGGTCGGGGAGCTCGTCTGCGACCGGGATACGCCTTTCACCGCCGAGGAGGAGCGGCTGCTCGCCTCCATCGCGCGGCATGCCGCGGTCGCCCTCGAGCACGGGCGGGCGGTGATGCGCGGCGTGGTCGCTCAGGAGATCCACCACAGGGTGAAGAACAACCTCCAGACCGTCGCCTCGCTCCTCCGGCTTCAGGCCCGCAACCCGGGCGCGGACGCCGAGAAGGCGCTGTCCGACTCCGTCAACCGGATTCTCGCCATCGCCGCCGTGCACGAGGTCCTCACCGAGCGGCGCGACGAAGAGGTCGATCTCGGCGAGCTCGTGGAGCGACTGCGGGCGATGATCGTCCAGGGGCTCGCGGGGGAAAAGGCGGTCGACTCGCGGGTGGAGTCGATCGAGCTGCACGGCGCGCGAGCCACTGCGCTTGCCCTCGTGTTCAGCGAGCTCCTGCAGAACGCGCTCGAGCACGGAGGCGACGAGGTGCACGTCGAGCTCTGCCGCCGGAACGGGGCGGTGCAACTGACCGTCGCGGACAACGGGAGCTGGCAGCCGGGCGACGAGGGCACGGGGCTTTCGATCGTGCGGGCGCTGGTCCGGGACGAGCTGAACGGCAAGCTTTCGCTCACGGGCGAAGCCGGCCTGACCGCGGAGGTGACGTTCCCGCCGTGAATTTTTGGCCTTACTACTTGGGAGACCCACCTCCCCGGCCCTATGGCTTCAGCCTAACCCTCTCGGGCGCACGCGGGTGACACCGGAGAGTCGCGAATCCGTGCCGGACGGTGCCCCGCCGCGCCTCCGCATCCTCATCGCCGAGGACGAGACGATCATCCGCCTCGACCTCCGCGACGTCCTCGAGCGCGCCGGGCACGACGTGTGCGCCGAGGCGCGCGACGGCGAGGAGGCCGTTGCACTGGCGCACGACGAGCAGCCCGAGCTCGCGATTCTCGACGTGAAGATGCCAAGGCTGGACGGGATCGAGGCGGCGCGCCGCATCCTCGCCGAGCGCCCGATCCCGATCGTCATGCTCACCGCTTACGGCCAGGAGGAGCTCGTCGCCCGCGCCGTGGAAGCGGGCGTCTTCGGCTACCTCGTGAAGCCCTT
>JAICVP010000026.1 GCA_025935275.1 Thermoleophilia bacterium | reverse complement strand
GTCGTGCAGGGAGCCGGCCAGGCGGGCGAGCTCGACCTGCGCGCTCTCGAGCCCCATCTTCTTGGCCACTCGTGCCGCCAGCTCTCCGACCATGTAGGAGTGCGAGCCCGTGTAGGCATCGCGGGCATCGACCGCATGGGCGAGGGAGGCTGCCGCGCGCAGGCGCGCGGCGCGGTCGGGCCCCTCGGCGAGGCGGCGAAGCTCGGCCAGCTCGAGCAGGTCGGGGCGGTAGACGCGGACGCGGTTCTTGCCGTGCTCCTTGGCCAGGTAGAGGGCCGAGTCGGCGACGCGCACGAGCTCGGAGCGCTCGACGCCGTGCTGCGGATAGGTCGCGATACCGGCCGAGATCGAGACGTGGCCGCCGTGCTCGCACTCGGCGTCGGCGACGCGCTCGATGATCGCCTTCGCGATCGAGAACCCTTCGTGCTCGTCGCGGCGCGGCAGGAGGAGTGCGAACTCGTCGCCTCCGAGCCGGAACGCCTCGCCGCCTTGGCGGAGGCGCGCGGCGACCTGCGCGAGCACCCGATCGCCGACCGGATGGCCGAAGCGATCGTTGATCTGCTTGAAATTGTCGATGTCGAGGAGGCAGAGGGTCAGCGCGACGCCGCGCTCCTGCGCCTCGTCGAGGTCCCGCTGCAGCCGCTCGTGGAAGTGGCGATGGTTCCCGAGCCCGGTGAGCGGGTCGGTGAGCGCAAGCCGCATGGCCTTGAGGGCGCTGTAGACCGAGCGCTGGTAGAGCGCGATGGCGACGAGCGGGCCGACAAGCGCGATGGCGAGGAGCGGAGAGCGTTCCCACAGCACCGCGAGCATGAGGCTGACCGACGCCATGATCGAGAACGGCACCGCCGTCCAGTAGACGGACTTCTGCAGCAGCGGCAGGAACGGCTCACGTGACCATCGCGCGATGATCGCGGCGATCAGCGGGATGTTGACGGCGTAGAACGCCGCCGCGGCGAGCAGCACCTGCAGGAGGAGCGAAGCGACCCCCGTCTCCTTCGCTCCGAAGGATGCGGCCAGGCCTGCCGCGCCGCCGCCCAGCGAGTAGACCGCGCTGTTATAGGACAGGCGGATCGCCGGACGGCGCTGGAACAGCTCGATGAGCGCCCTCGTGAGGAAGCCCATCACGACCGCTGGCGCCCAGCCGTAGATCACGGCTGTGCCGACGATGAAGACGGCCGCGAGCGAGATTCCCTCCGAAGAGATCCCCTCGATCGGGACCGGGTGCGCCTCGACGAAGGTCGCCGCCAAGAGGAGTGCGAAGACTCCGGCGAGGACCTCGGGCTCGGGGTTCGACGCCGCGAATTCGCCGATGGCGAACGCGAGCACGGCGAAGCCCGAGAGTGCCACCGGGACGACGATGGGCAGAAGCCGCGCCGTCTCGCGTGAAACGAGACGACGCTCCGGCTTCACCCGACCCGATGCGCTCTCGGTCGAGCGAACGGGGCGCAGGCTCACGGCTATGGCTTAACCGTTCGCCGTGCTACCAGGCCCACCCTTCAAGGTCGCTCAGGAAAGCGGCCAAGAGGGCGGCGACAACTGCGACGTGCGCGAGCTTTACCTTCCAATGAAGCATTCCGATCATCTCCCGTGTTCGGACGCCTACAACGAGCCGAAGTATCAGCGACCGCGAGAGGTCGCAACATCCCCCCTTCGAGGGATTCGGGAAAAGCCTGCTCGAACCTGACTTTCGGGGCTTTCGGCCCTAGGGAAGGCCGGCTTCCGTAAGCGGGCGCCGGGCCCAGGCAAAACGGTCGCGATACCAGCCCGTGAGCGGCACGAACGCGACTCCCTGGCTGGAGGAATGGATCATCCAGCCGTTTCCCAGCGCAATACCCGTGTGATCGACCTGCGAAGGGCTCGAACGGCGCCCATCCGAGCCGAAAAACGCCACATCGGCGGCCTTCAGGCGGTCGAACGGGATCCGTTTCGACTTCGGCACCTCGCCGCTCATCTGGTAGGTCGTGCGGCCCTGGAGCACCGAGGAGAGCGAGCCTCCGTTCGGGTACGGCTGCAGCTTGTAGATGCGCCAGACGAAGCCGGAGCAATCGAAGCCTCCGCGTGACGTGACGCCGAAGGTCACCTGCTGCCGTTCCGACATCCCGCCCCAGACGTAGGGGTAGCCGATGAAGTGCACGGCGCGCTGGAGCACGCGCTTGGGCCAGTCGCCGTAGTTGGGGAGCGAAAACGAATCGGCGAGTGCGGCGACGTTGTCCCGGTCCCACTGCGAGATCTGCAGCGCGCGGGCGAGCGAATACGCGGCCTCGGCGCGAGTCGCGGGATCCTGCGGCCGGAGCTCGAGGTTGTCGTCCTCCTGCGGATGGTTGAAGCGAAGCCAGATCAGTCGCGCGACGACTTCGTTGCCGAGGCGCCGCGGGGGCTGGAGGCCGGCCTCCTTGACCTTTCGCTGGAATCTCTTCGCGTCCGGGCGGAGGCCGAGCGCCTTGACGATCTTGGCGTCCAGCTCCGCGATCGAGACCTCGGCGTCCGGGTCGACGACGACCTGGGGCTCCCCGGTGAGGGCGGCGAGCGCCTCGCCGAGCTCCGCTCGCGTGATGTTCTGGTTGGCCCGGAAGTTGGACACGCTCGGGCCCATGAGCCCGTTCGCGACGACGGCCTTGATCTGCGGCTGCGCCCAGCTCGCGGCAACGGCGGGCTGCGCCGCGAAGAAGGCGGCGACCACGGCGACGACTGCGACGAGACCCCGGCGCATGGTGTTCCTATCGTCGGAGCCACTCGGGCCCTTTAATGTCAGCCGGATGAACCCTGAGATCCGACCGGAGCCCTCACCGGAGGAGCTCGAGGCGATCGAGGAGGGGCTCGCGCGCCTGACGGCGCCTGCTGCCGACACCCGCTCTGCCTGGTGGCGAGCGGGGGTCGCCGAAGATCTCAGCGAAGAAGAAGAGCGCGCCTGACCGCCACGCGCCATTCGGCGAGCAGGCGGTCGGCCTCCTCCCCGGGGAGCTCGGGCTCGTAGCGCGCAGCGGACTGCCACAGGCCCGCCAGCTCGTCGATTCCGCTCCAGACCCCAGTGGCGAGGCCCGCGAGCGCGGCGGCGCCGAGTGCAGTGGTCTCCCGTTCGGCGGGCACCTCGACGGGGAGGCGCGTGAGGTCGGCCAGGAACTGCATCAGAAAGGCGTTGCCCGACCCGCCTCCGTCGGCGCGCAGCGTCTCGAGCGGGAAGGGAAGGGCGTCGACCACGTCACGTATCTGGAAGGCCGCCGCTTCGAGCGCGGCTCTGACGAGGTGCTCTCGCCGCGTGCCGCCGGAAATGCCGCTGATGAGCCCACGGGCCTCCGGGACCCAGTGCGGCGAGCCGAGCCCCGCGAGCGCGGGGACGAAGTGGACGCCGCCGTTGTCCTCGACGACTCGGGCGAGCGCCTCGCTCTCTCCCGAGTCCGCAAGCAGGCCCAGCGCGTCACGCAGCCATTGCAGCGCCGCGCCCGTGACGAATACCGACCCCTCCACGGCATACACCGGTTCCGCGGAACCCAGCCGCCAGGCCACGGTCTCGACAACGCCTTCGCCGGGCCCGCTCCGCTCGAGGCCGCTGTTCGCGAGGAGGAAGGCACCGGTCCCGAAGGTCGCCTTCGCCTCGCCGCGCCCGAAGCAGGCCTGGCCGAAGAGGGCAGCCTGCTGGTCGCCTGCCGCTCCCGCGATGGGGATCCGGGCGCCGAAGAGCTCGGCCTCGCCGATCTCGCCGCTCGAGCTGACGATCTCCGGAAGCACGGCGCGCGGCACGCCGAAGAGCCCGAGGAGCTCGTCGTCCCACCGGAGCGTCGAGAGGTCGACGAGCAGCGTCCGCGAGGCGTTGGAGACGTCGGTTGCGTGGACGGCCCCGCCCGTGAGCTTCCAGATGAGCCAGGAGTCGACCGTGCCGAAGGCGAGGTCGCCGCTCGTCTCGCGCAGGATCCATTCGAGCTTCGTCGCCGAAAAGTACGGGTCGGGGACGAGGCCGGTGCGGTCGCGGATGAGGTCGGCGGGGAGCTCCTTGCAGCGCTCGGCGGTGCGCCGGTCCTGCCAGACGATCGCGCTGTGGGCGGGTTCCCCCGTCGTCCGGTCCCAGACGATCGTCGTCTCGCGCTGGTTCGTGATCCCGATCGCGGTGAGATCAGCGGCCGCCACACCCGCCTCGCCGAGCGCGTCCTCGGCCGCTGCGAGCACCGACTCCCAGAGCCGGTTCGGATCCTGTTCGACCCAGCCGGGACGGGGGTAGTGCTGGGCCACCTCTCGGTAGCCGCGCCCCTTCGTCCGCAGACCCTCGTCGAGGACGAGGCACGTCGTCCCCGTCGTGCCCTGGTCGATCCCGAGCAGCACTAGAGCGGGAGCTCGAAGGCCTGCAGCACGAGCAGCGGTGCGAAGCCCTGGCGCCGGTACAGCCGAAGGGCGGGCAGGTTGTCCGCGTGGACCGAGAGGCCCAGAGTCTCGCCGGGGTGACTTCCCCAGTAGCCGGCCAGCGCCTCCGAGAGGACATAGGCGCCGATGCCGCGGTCGCGCTCGCTCTCGGTGACGCCGAGGTGGTAGATCCAGCGGTCGGGTGCGTCGATGTTCACCACCGCGCGCGCCGCTCCCTCCGCCTCGCCGATGTAGACCGCCCCCTGCTCGAGCCCGGCCAGCCACGCGCTCTCCGGAAACGAGCCGTCGGGAAAGCACTCGCGATAGAGCTTCATCGTCGCGTCGAGGTCAGCGGGCGTGCCCGGCCGCACGGTCAGCTGCTCGGGCCCCGACTCGACTCGGCGATGGTCGGCCTCGCTCAGGCGGAAGACCGCCGTTGCGTTTCCCGACGGTGCGAATCCGGCCCGCTCGAGCAGCAGTTGGCCCGTCGCGTTCCTCGCGCCGACCGCGCCGACGACACGGTGCGCGCTTCGGTTCTCTGCCCGCTCGATGGCCGCTTCGAGCAGCATCGACCCGAGCTTCTGCCCGCGGTGGCTCGGCGCGACGAGCGGGCCGAAGAGGTCCGCGTGGTCGAAGCCCGGAGAGATCTCGACGCCCGCGAAGCCGACGACCTCGCCGTCGATCTCGTCCACGAACAAGGTCTCCTCCGGCGGGACCTCCCAGTCCGAGAGCTCGCTCTCGAGCTCCTCCGCGGTCGTCCAGAGAGGATTGCCCACCTGCTCCTGCGGCCGCTGGAGGGCACGCCGGGAGAGCTCGAGCACTGCGGCGCGGTCCTGCGGCGCGAAGCTACGCAGGCTGCTGCCCACGGAAGACCCTCGGGGCGCTCATGAAGTAGTCGAGGCCCGAGATCCAGGTCAGTGCGAGCGCCACGAGCCCGGCCCACCACGCGATGTCGGTGCTGAAGGCGCCTCCCGCCGCCAGGCCCCCGATGGCCGCCGCGGTTGCCTGTGCTCCGGTCTTGAGCTTCCCGAGATCGCGCGCGGCCATCACGACTCCCCGCTCGAGCGCCGCCAGCCGAAGGCCCGACATGAGAAATTCGCGGGCGACGATCGCGGCGACCATCCAGGCGGGAAAGGCAACGCCCACGAGCATGATCAGCGCGGCCATGACGAGGAGCTTGTCCGCTACCGGATCGAGGAGCCGTCCCAGGTTGGACGAGCGATTCGTGCGCCGCGCCCACCAGCCGTCGACGTAGTCGGTGGCCATCGCAAGGGCGAAGACCGCGGTCGCCCAGTAGTAGTGGTTGGGAAAGTCCCAGGCGAAGAGCACGACGACGACAGGCACCGAAAACGCCCGCGCGAGCGTCAGCTGGTCTGCAAAGTGCATGGAAGGGACAGAATACGCGCGCCCATGCCTCCTTTCGGAAAGGTTCTCGTCGCCAACCGCGGGGAGATCGCGGTCCGGGTCTTCCGCACTCTTCGCGAGCTTGGGATTGCGACCGTGGCCGTGTACTCGGAGGCAGACCGGGCTGCGCTCCATGCTGCCGTCGCCGACGAGGCCTATTTGGTCGGGCCCGGAGCGCCGGCCGAGAGCTACCTGAACCAGGAGCGGATCATCGCGGCCGCCCGGCAGGCGGGGGCGGAGGCGATTCACCCTGGCTATGGATTCCTCGCGGAGAACGCCTCGTTCGCCCGGGCCTGCTCGGATGCGGGCCTCGTCTGGATCGGGCCTCCGCCGGAGGCGATCGAGGTGATGGGGTCGAAGGTGGCGGCCCGGGAGCTGATGCGGGGCGCCGGCGTCCCGATCATCCCGGGGACGACTGAGCCCGTCACGTCGGCGGCCGAGGTCACTCGGCTGGGCGACGAGTTTGGCTGGCCGCTCGCCATCAAGGCGTCCGCCGGAGGAGGGGGGAAGGGCCTCAAGGTCGTCGACTCCGCGGACGAGGCCGAGCGCGCATTCGCCGCCGCGCGGCGCGAAGGGGAGGCGTACTTCGCCGACCCGACGGTCTACGTGGAGAAGTTCATCGCCGACCCGCGTCACGTGGAGGTGCAGGTGCTCGCCGACGACCACGGCAACGTCCTTCACCTCGGCGAGCGCGACTGCACCATCCAGCGGCGGCACCAGAAGCTGGTCGAGGAAACGCCGTCGCCGGCGGTGAGCGCTCAGCTCCGCGAGCGCATCGGCGGAATCGCGGTCGAGGCCGCGCGGGCGGTCGGTTATCGGAGCGCGGGGACGATCGAGGGACTGCTCGACCGCGACGGCGACTACTGGTTCCTCGAGATGAACACGCGGATTCAGGTGGAGCACACCGTCACCGAGCTCGTGACGGGCGTCGATCTCGTCCGCGAGCAGGTGCTGATCGCGGCCGGCGAACCGACGAGCCTGCGTCAGGAGGAGCTCGAATTCCGCGGCCACGCGATCGAGTGCCGCATCAACGCGGAGGATCCCTCGAGCGGGTTTCTCCCGACGCCGGGGGTGCTCACGCGCTACCGCGAGCCCGCTGGGCCGGGCGTCCGGGTCGATTCCGGCGTCGTCGAGGGCAGCGAGATCTCCGGTCTGTACGACCCGCTCGTCGCGAAACTCTGCGTGTGGGACACCGACCGCGAGCGGGCCCGCGCGCGCATGCTGCGCGCGCTGGACGAGTTCGAGATCGAGGGCGTCGAGACCCTCGTGGGCTTCCACAAGGCGCTCCTGCGACGCTCGTGCTTCGTCGCCGGCGAGACGTGCCACGGCGTGGTCGAGTCCGAGGAGCTGGCGCAGGAAGCCGAGCAGTTGTCTCATAAGACAACGGTACCGCGCGCGGCGGACGGAAAGGTGCGTGAGCACACCGTCGAGGTCGAGGTCGATGACCGCCGCTTCGAGGTGAAGCTCCTCCTGCCGGAGCCCCCGTTCGCCGAGTTGGCCCGGCGGCGCCGGGAGCGCGCCGGGGGCGGGGCCGGCCAGGGGGCTGTGCGCGATGCAGTCGTCAGCCCCATGCAGGGCACGGTGCTCGCGGTCGAGGTGGCCGAGGGCGACGAGGTGCGCGCCGGTCAGGTGATCTGCATCGTCGAGGCGATGAAGATGGAGAACGAGATCACCGCGCACCGCGAAGGGATCGTCACCGGCCTTTCGGTGTCCGCGGGTGAGGCGGTCAAGAGCGGCCAGGTGATCTGCGTGGTCAGCCGGAACGGCGAGCCGGAGACCGACTCCACCAAGCAGTGAGCCCCGGCGGGAGCCGGGAGGACGGCTCCTACGCTCGGCGGCCCTTGCGAGCCGAGGGTCCTGGCTCTCCCCTCGCCGCCTCTGCGAGCTCTTCGAAGGTGATCTCGCTCAGGATCGTGATCGTCGCGTCCCTGACCTGCTCCCACGCGGGGCGGAGTGACCGGCCGACGATCGCGGGGCACGGCTCGGGCTCGTGGCGGGTCGCGTAGCCGATCGGCGCGAGCTGGCCTTCAAAGATGCGCACGATCCGCTCGAGCGTGAGCTCCTCCGGGGGATGGTTGAGGTGATAGCCGCCGCCCGGGCCACGAACCGAGCGGACGATCCCGGCCGTTCTCAGCCGCGGCATCACCTGCTCCAACACCGAGCGCGGCGCCTCGGTCTGCTCGGCGAGCTGGTCGAGGTTGAGGGCATCCTCCGCCATCGCGAGCGATAGGACCGCGCGGGTCGCGTAGTCAGTTCTGCGAGAGACCCACATGTGGTTCGACGGTTTGCGTTTGACAGCCGCTGGTCATTTTCCCTAAGGTCTGCTCCGACAATATAGATATTGTTTACACATCTTGTCAACAATTACCAGGGAGACAGCCGGTGAACAAAGTTCGCGTAGTGCTCGGTGCAGTCGTCGCAGCGCTCGTCGTCGTTGTGGCTGCGACAGGTTGTGGCGGCGGGTCGGATTCGTCCAACGCTTCGGCCGCCTCAGGCGGCGACTGCAAGGCGGGCGACTCGCCTGTCATCACGCTCGCCGCATACAGCAACCCATATGACGCCTACGGCAAGCTGACATCGGCCTTTGCGGCCGACTGGAAGGAGTCGCACAGCGACCAGCAGGTGATCTTCCAGATGTCGTTCGGCGGGAGCACGACGCAGGCCGAGAACATCGTCAACGGCTTCCCTGCTGACGTCTACGCGTCCTCGACGGCGCCCGACGTGCAGCTCGTCCAGGACGCTGACCTCATCACCCACGACTGGTCGCAGGACGAGAACGGGGGGATCGTCCAGGCTGGAGCGGTCGTCTTCGCTGTCCGGCCCGGAAACCCGAAGAACATCCACGACTGGAGCGACCTGACGCAGCCGGGCCTCGAGATCCTCACGCCCGACCCGTCGCAGTCGGGCGGCGCGCGGTGGAACATCGTCGCCGCTTACGGCGCCTCGATGCGCGGCGAGGTCCCGGGCTATGCCAAGGACAGCACGGAGGACGCCCAGCGGCTGCTGGAGGGCATCTTCAGGAATGTGACCGTCCTCGACAAGAGCGCGAACGACTCGCTCAAGAACTTCGAGGCCGGCAACGGCGACGTGGCGATCACCTACGACTACCAGGCGGCGACGTCGATCGCTGCCGGGCAGGAGGAAGAGATCGTCGCGCCCCCGTCCACCGTCTTCATCCAGACGCCGACGGTGGTCGTGGACAAGAACGCCGAAGACCACTGCGTCGAGCCCATCGCGGACGCGTTCGTGAAGTACCTGCACTCGCCCGACGCGCAGGAAGTCTTCGCGAGCGTCGCGCACACGCGGCCGATCGATATCACCGAGGCGAAGAAGGGGACCGACTCGGTCCCGCCGATCGACGACCTCTTCACGACCGACGACCTCGGCGGTTGGGAGACGCTGATCAAGGACACCGTGTTCGGGCCGGACGGCGCATTCACCAAGGCCTTCGCGGCCGCCAAGGGGTAGATGGTCGCCGACGCATTAACGCGGGTCTCAGGGAGCGCTCGGAGAGATCCGGGCGCTCCCACCCGCTGGGCCCTTCGCGCCACGGCGATGCTCTACCTGGGCCTGTTCGTGCTCCTGCCGGTTGTGGTCATCCTGCAGCGCGGCTACAGCGATGGGCTAACCAACCTCAAGGACGCGCTGGACAACTTCGGCGCCTGGAACGCGATCAAGCTGACCGTCGTCATGGCGTTCCTGGCGGCGATCATCAACGGTGTATTCGGGACGCTGCTGGCGTACGTCCTCGTGCGCATCCGCTTTCCCGGCCGTGAGATCGTCTCGGCGATCGTCGACCTGCCTTTCGCGATTCCCACACTCGTGGCCGGGGTGATGCTCGTCGCCCTGTACGGCCCGAGCTCGGTGGTTGGCGGCTGGCTCGAGGATCACGGCGTGAAGATCATCTTCGCCGCCCCCGGCATTCTCTTGGCTCTCCTTTTCGTCACGCTTCCACTCGTCGTTCGGAGCGTGCAACCGGTCTTGGCCGAGCTCGACCGCGAGGAAGAAGAGGCGGCGCAGACACTCGGGGCCGGAAGCTGGACGACATTTCGCAGGATCGTCCTGCCCGCGCTCCGTCCCGCGATCGTGGCCGGAGGGCTGCTCGTCTTCGCACGGAGCCTCGGCGAGTTCGGTGCGATTGTCTTCGTCTCCGGGAACATCCCGAACGACACCCTCACGGCGCCGGTCTTCATCACGCAGCTCCTGAGCCCCGGCAGCTTCGGGGCCACCGGGGGCCCGGATCAGGCAGCGGCGGTCGCCGGGCTGCTCTTCGGCTTTGCGTTCGTCGTCGTCCTACTGACCGAGAAGCTCATCTCCGGTCGCCTGGAGCGAACCTCATGAGCCAGCAAGCACACGCCGACCCGCTCGCCTCGAGCGGTCGCCCGGCCTCGAGGCCGGAGTCGCGAGGCCGGGCCGTCAGGGCGCTCCTCGTCGGGGTCGCGTTGCTCTACGTGCTCGTTCTGATCGTCGCCCCGCTTGCGGGGATCATGTACTACGGCCTGCGCAACGGCCTCGGCGCGATCACGGACACCTTCAGCCAGCCGGACGTCACACACGCCTTCTACCTCACGTTCGTGATCATGCTGATCACGGTCGTGGTGACGACGGTCCTCGGGCTCGTCGTTGCCTTCGTGCTCGCTCGCGACCGCTTCCCCGGGAAGAGCCTCCTGTCCGCGTTCGTCAACCTCCCTCTCGCCGTCTCGCCCGTCGTCGTGGGGTTGATGGCGATTCTCCTGTTCGGCCGCGGTGGCTGGTTCGAGCCGTTCTTTTCGGCGCAAGGCATTCAGATCATGTTCGCGATCCCCTCGATGGTGATCGTGACGATCTTCATCTCGATTCCCTTCGTGATCCGCGAGGTCGTCCCGCTCCTAGAGGAGCTCGGAATGGAGGAGGAGCAGGCGGCCTGGACTCTTGGCGCCTCACGGCTGCAGACGTTCTTCCGCATCACCCTGCCCAACATTCGCTGGGGCCTCTTTTACGGGATGGCGCTCTCGGCGGCGCGCGCGATCGGCGAGGTCGGCGCCGTGCTCGTCGTGAGTGGACAGGTGCAGGGAAGGACGGAGACGGCCACGCTCTACATCCTCCGCGCTTTCGACCAGTACCAGCCAGAGCGCGGCTACGTCGTCGCGCTCACGCTTGCCGCTTTCTCGATCGTGCTTCTGATCGGAATCGAGGCCTTCAAGCGGCGAAGCCTGAAACGAGCCGGCCAGGAATGACACCAACGACCCGGGAGGGACGCGACTGATGGCGATCGGCGTACACAACGTGACCAAGCGGTTCGGCGACTTCGTCGCGCTCAACGACGTCTCGCTTGCCATCCCCACGGGGTCCCTCACGGTACTCCTCGGGCCGAGCGGGAGCGGCAAGTCCACCTTGCTCCGCGTGATCGCGGGCCTCGAGCAGCCCGACTCGGGCGAGGTGGCGATTTTCGGGCTGGACTCGACCGCCCTGCCGCCCCAGAAGCGCGGGGTCGGCTTCGTCTTCCAGCACTACGCCTCGTTCAAGCGCATGACCGTTCGCGACAACGTCGCCTTCGGCATGAAGATCCAGAAGCGGCCGAAGCAGGAGATCCGCGCCCGCGTCGACGAACTGCTCGAGCTCGTGCAGCTGCAGGGCCTGGCAGGTCGCTACCCGTCTCAGCTCTCGGGCGGACAACGGCAGCGCATGGCGCTGGCGCGGGCCCTGGCAGTCGAGCCGAAAGTCCTCCTCCTCGACGAGCCGTTCGGCGCGCTCGATGCCCGGGTGCGCAAGGAGCTGCGCGCCTGGCTTCGCCGTCTCCACGACGAGGTTCACGTCACGACCGTGCTCGTCACGCATGACCAAGAAGAAGCCATGGAGGTCGCCGACCGCATCGCCGTCGTGAACCACGGTCGGATCGAGCAGTACGGAAAGCCGCGCGACCTCTACGAGCACCCGGCGACCGAGTTCGTGATGACGTTCGTGGGCCCGGTCACCCGCTTCGGCGAGGCCTACATCCGGCCACACGACCTCGAGGTGGAGCTCGAGCCGAATGCGAGGTACGAGGAGGCGACGGTCGAGAAGGTTGTCCACCTCGGGTTCGAAGTGCGGGTCGAGCTCGCGCTCGCCGAAGGCGAGCACCTCGAGGCGCAGCTGACGAAGCGGGAAGCCGAGCGCCTCGAGCTACTCGAAGGGCAGCGCGTCTTCGTGCGGCCCAGCCGCCTCACGGAGGTGGAGGAGGACGCTCCGGGCGCCCGCGTCGCGTCCTAGGCGAAGCTGCGCGCGTTGCTGGCCTGGACGTAGACCTGCTGCCCAGGGCGGAGCTCCAGCCTCTCCGCCTCTTCTCTCGTCACCTGGGACGAGACTTTCGTCCCGTCCAGGGCCATCTCCACACGGACCTCGAACCCGAGATGCACGATTCGCTCGACCGTTGCCTCCCGCGCGGCGCTGTCCGGCTCGAGCTGCACAGCGAGGTCGTGGGGGCGCACGAAGCCATTGTCCAGCCGGTTGACCGGCCCGACGAAGCTCATGACGAACTCGGTCGCCGGGTGCTCGTAGAGGTCGCGCGGCTTGCCCGTCTGCTCGATTCCCCCTTCGTTCATGAGCACGATCCGGTCGGCGACGTCCATGGCCTCTTCCTGGTCGTGCGTGACGAGGACGGTCGTGACGTGCACGTCGTCGTGCAGCCGGCGGAGCCAGCCCCGAAGCTCTTTCCGCACGCGGGCGTCGAGCGCCCCGAAAGGCTCGTCCAGCAGCAGGACCTTGGGGTCGACGGCGAGCGCGCGTGCGAGCGCCATTCGCTGCCGCTGTCCGCCGGAAAGCTGTTGCGGATAACGGTCCGCCAAGCCGTGGAGCTGGACGAGGTCGAGGAGCTCCTCAACCCTCGCCCGGATCTCCTGCTTCGGGCGTTTCCGGATCTTGAGGCCGAAGCCCACGTTCTGGCCCACGGTCATGTGGGAGAAGGCTGCGTAATGCTGAAAGACGAACCCGACTCCTCGCTCTTGCGGCGGCAGACCGGTCGCTTTCTCTCCGAGGATGAGCACGTCGCCCTCGTCGGGGTGCTCCAGGCCGGCGATCACCCGCAGGAGCGTGGATTTCCCGCTCCCGCTCGGCCCGAGAAGGGCAGTCAGCGAGCCGCCGGCCACGGCGACGGAGACGTCGTCGAGCGCAACGAAATCTCCGAACCGCTTGGTCACGCGGCGGACGGCTATGGACATCGAGGCTCCATGTGAAGGAGAAAGGTAACGGGGCTCGCGGGTACGGTGTCGGTGCATCGGGGCCCGTGTAAGGTTCGCCTTACAGTGGGTAGCCTTCCAGCAGTGGCCGTTCGAGCCAGGCGAGAGTTCTGTGCCGACGTCTCCGATGCGGCAAGCGAGGACCTCGCCGCCACGGCGAGCCGCGTCGACCGCTGGGTGCTCATCGAGTACCGCGGCCTCTGGGACCGCGACGTTCTCGGCGGGAGCCTCCTCTCACAGCCGCTGAAGGAGCATCTGCGCGATCAGCTGCGCAAGCTCGGGCACTCGCGTCTCCTATTCGTCAAGCGGCCCGAGCGGCGCTCCTACAAGCGCCGGATGCTCTACTTCGGCACCTGCCGGCCCGGTGAGGAGCGGTTCTACGCGCTCGAGTTCGATCACCACGACGACCTGGTCGGGTTCGACCTCGCCGCGGCGCTCTCCGACGGTGACGCACCGGGAGTCCCGGTCGAGCACCCACTCTTCGTCGTCTGCACGCACGGTAAGCGGGATCGCTGCTGCGCCAAGTACGGGCGGCCGCTCTACGACCAGCTGAAGGGCAAGGTCGATCCGGAGTGGGTCTGGCAGTCGACGCATGTGGGCGGGGACCGCTTCGCGGGCAACGTCGTCGTCCTCCCGGAGGGCCTCTTCTACGGCCGCGTCGGCGAGGAAGATCTGGACCCCATCCTCGACGACTACTTCGACGGGCGCATCAACCTGGAGCGCTACCGCGGGCGCTCGGCCTATACCTTCGCCGTGCAGGCGGC
>JAICVP010000207.1 GCA_025935275.1 Thermoleophilia bacterium | reverse complement strand
TGACGGCGCCACTGCCACAGGACGTTCGCGAGCATGAACGCGATCGCGATGAAGAAGATGGCTGAGCCGATGACGTTGATCTGCGGAGGCACGGCGACCCTGGCCGCTCCCCACACGAACAGGGGGAACGTCTGATCCGCGCCGGAGACGAGGTACGTGATGACGAAGTCGTCCACGGAGAGCGCGAACGCGAGAAGGAACCCGGCCAGGATGCCCGGCCAGATGAGCGGCAGCGTCACCTTGTAGAAGGCCGTCCACGGGTTCGCGAACAGGTCGGCCGCGGCCTCCTCGAGATGGCTGTCATAGCCGGCCAGCCGGGCGCGCACGGTCACGACGACGAAGCTGATGTTGAACATGATGTGCGCGATCAGGATCGTCGTGAACCCGAGCGGCACGCTGTAGTTCAGAAACAGCGTCAGGAGCGACGAGCCCATGACGATCTCGGGCGTCGCCATCGGCAGGAAGATGAGCAGGTTCGTCGAGCCATGTCCGCGGAAGCGGTAGCGGACGAGGGCGAGCGCCATGAGCGTGCCGATCGCCGTCGCGATGATGGCCGAGAAGAAGGCGATGACGAGCGAGAGCCGGACGGCCGGGCCGAGCTGCGGGTAGTCGAACGGGTGGAGCCAGTTGTCCATCGTGAAGCCTTGCCAGGTGAAGTTGAAGCGCCCGACCGGATCGTTGAACGAAAAGATGATCACGACCGCAATGGGAAGGAGCAGGTAGACGAACGCGAGCAGCGCGAACAGCGTGAGCGTGTGCCGGCGGACGAAGGCCCATGTACGGGCGAGCGCGCTCGACCGGTTGCGGCGCACACTGACGGTCTCGACGGCGCTCGTCATGCGACTCCCGTGGTCACGCGCTCGCTGCCCACGCTGCGCGCGTACGCGATGATCAGCACGAGGATGATGGCCATGAGGACGAAGGAGAGCGCGGCCGCCTGCGGGTAGTCCGCGGAAACCTTGAACTTGGACTGGATCACGTTTCCGATCATCAGCTGCCGCGGCGTGCCCAGGAGCTGTGCGTTGATGAAGTCGCCGGCGGCCGGGATAAACGTGAGGAGCGTCCCTGCGAACACGCCCGGGAGCGAGAGTGGGAACGTGACCTTGAAGAACGCCTTGGCCCGGTTGGCATAGAGGTCCTCCGCCGCCTCGATCAGCCGCTGGTCGATCTGCTCCAGGCTGACGTAGATCGGCAGCGCCATGAAGGGGAGGAAGTTGTAGGTGATCCCCGCGATCACCGCCGTCGTCGTGGCGAGGAGCCGGCCGTCCGAGGAGATCAGGTGCAGATTCTGGAGTGTCGAGACGACGATCCCATCGTCCGAAAGAATCGTCTTCCAGGCGAGCGTCCTGATCAGGTACGTGACGAAGAACGGGGCGATGATCAGGAGGAGCAGCACGTTCTTCCACCGCCCGCCGCGGAACGCGATCCAGTACGCGAGTGGATAGCTGATGAGGAACGCGACCAGCGTGGCGATGGCCGCGTACTCGAACGAGCGGATGAAGTGGTCGCGGTAGAGCGTCCACGCGTCCGAGTAGTTGTCCCACGCCCACGTGAACACGTAGCCCGAGAACAGGTCGCCCGATTCGAGCGAGGTGTAGCCGAGGTAGTACATCGGCACGAGGAAGAACACGGCCAGCCAGAGCAGCCCTGGCAGGAGCAGCAGGTACGGCGTGGCCCAGCGATGACGGTGGAGCAGGTGCCTACCCCCTACGCGCCGATGACGGTTTGGAACTTCTCCTTGTAATCCGGGTTGTCCGCGGCCTCCGCATCGAAGGACTTCACGTTCGCGAGCATGTCCTCGGTCGGGAAGATGAGCGGGTTCTTCGCAACGCCCGGATCGATCTTCAGGAGCTCCTCCTTCGCGCCCTCGACCGGACAGATGTAGTTGACCCAGTCCTCGATCTCCGCCGCGATCTTCGGGTCGTAGACGAAGTTCATGTACGTCGATGCGGTGAAGACGTCGCCGCCCGTCGGGATGAGCATGTTGTCCGTCCAGATCATCCCGCCGGCCTCCGGGAGCACGAACTCGAGGGCGGGGTTGTCGAGCTGGAGCTGGACGACGTCGCCTGACCAGGCCATCGCGGCCGCGACGTTGCCGGACGACAGGTCGTCCCCGTAGTCGTTGCCCGTGAAGCGGCGGATCTGGCCGGAGTCAACCGCGTCCTGCAGCGTGCCGATCGCCTTGTCGAAGGCGGCCGGGTCGACCTTCGTCGGGTCGTCGCCGTTCGACTGCATGACCAGGCCCATGCAGTCGGGCATCTCCGTCAGGCAGGTCACCTTGCCCTTGAGCGCCGGGTCGGTGAGGAGCTGCTCGATCGACGTGACCGGGCCCGTTTCCTTCTTGTTGTAGGCGATGCCGGTCATGCCGGACTGCCACGGAAGGCTGTACGTCCGGTCCGGATCCCACGTCGGATGCTGGAGCGTCGAGACGAGGTTGGACTCGTTCGGGATCGCGCTCTTGTCCTTCTTCTGGACGTAGCCGAGGCGCACCATGCGCGCGGCCATCCAGTCGGTGAGGACGGTGAGGTCGCGACCGATGTCCTGGCCTTGCGAGAGCTGGGCCTGGAACTTGCCGAACCACTCCTCGTTGTCGTTGACCTCCTCGATGTATTTCACCTTCACCCCGGACTGGGCGGTGAACTGGTCAAGGGACGGCCGCTTGTTCCCCTTCTCTGAGTCGATGTAGAGCGGCCAGTTCGCGAAGACGAGCGTGTCGGCGAGCTCTTGCTTGACCTCGGTCGAGGCCCCACCCGCGTTGGACTGCCCAGAGATGCCGCCGCCGCCACCGCAGGCCGCGATCAGGGACGGGAGGCTCAGTGCGCTGGCGCCCACCGCTGCACGCTTCAGGAACAGGCGCCGGGTGATCGGGTCGTTCAACCGGGGATCGGTCATTCGCTCCTCTCCTTCTCGGAATCGACCACGAACGTGGAATCCGGGCTCCACGAAAGGGTCACCTGGTCGCCGGGATGGACTGCCGCAGCGCCGGCTTCGCTGTTCTGCACGTAGACGGTGATCGGACCGTGAGTCGTTTCCACGATGTACTGGGTCGAGACGCCGATGTAGGCGCGTTCCTTGACCTCGCCCGTGAGCGCGTTCTCGTCGCTTCGCCCGAGCTTGATCTTCTCCGGGCGAATGCCGACCGCTAGGGGCCCCTGCCTGCCCGACGCGCCGGGGGCGCGGATGACCGTCCCGTCATCGAGGCGAACCGTGCCGTCGCCGCTCGAGACTCCCTGGAGGAGGTTGGAGACCCCCAGGAACTGGGCGACGAAGGGCGTCGCCGGCCGCTCGTAGAGATCGTCCGGAGAGCCGAGCTGCTCGATGTGCCCGCCGCTCATGACCGCGATCGAGTCGGCCATCGTCATGGCCTCCTCCTGGTCGTGCGTCACGTGGATGAAGGTGATGCCGACCTCCTGCTGGAGGCCCTTGATGAAGAGCTGCATCTCTTTCCGGAGCTTCAGGTCGAGCGCGCCGAGGGGCTCGTCGAGGAGGAGCACCTGCGGCTTGTTCACGAGCGCGCGCGCGAGAGCGACGCGCTGCTGCTGGCCACCCGAGCACTGGCGCGGCTTCCGCCGCTCCATCCCCGTGAGCTGGACGAGGTCGATCATCTCCATGACCCGCTGGCGGACATCGGCCTTGGCGACGCCGCGGCGGCGCAGGCCGAACGCGACGTTCTCGAAGACGTTCAGGTGCGGGAAGAGGGCGTAGCTCTGGAAGACGGTGTTGACGTCGCGCTTGTACGGCTGGAGATCCGTGACGTCGCGGTCACCGAGGTAGATCGTGCCCTCGGTGGGCTCCTCGAAGCCGCCGATCATCCGCAGGGTCGTCGTCTTCCCGCAGCCCGACGGGCCGAGCAGCGCGAAGAAGCTGCCGCGGGGAACCTCGAGCGTGAGGGAATCGACCGCGACGACGTCGTCGAAGCGCTTCGTCACGTTCTCGAGGCGGACGTCCGGTGCGGACCCCTCGCTCGGGGCCGTCGTCGACGGCTCTACGC
>JAICVP010000268.1 GCA_025935275.1 Thermoleophilia bacterium | reverse complement strand
CCGTTCCGAAGGAAGCCGTGGGCCTCGTTCCGACGATGGGCGCGCTCCACGGGGGCCATGTGGCGCTCTTCGAGGCAGCGCGCCGCGAGAACGACGTCGTCGTCGCGTCCATCTTCGTCAACCCGGCCCAGTTCGGCGCAGACGAGGACTTCGAGCGCTATCCCCGCGACGAAGAGGCCGATGCCGCCGTGGCCGAGGCTGCGGGCGTCGACTTCCTCCTCGTGCCTCCGGTGCAGGAGATGTACCCCGAGGGCTTTGACACCTGGGTCGAGGTCGAAGGGCTCTCCGCCGGCCTCGAGGGCGCTGCGCGGCCCGGGCACTTCCGCGGAGTCGCCACCGTCTGCCTGAAGCTCTTCAACATCGTCCGACCCGAACGGGCCTATTTCGGCCAGAAGGATGCGCAGCAGGCGGCTGTCGTCGAGCGGCTCGTCGAAGACCTGAACCTCGAGCTCGAGATCCGCGTCGTGCCGACGGTCCGCGAAGAGGATGGGCTCGCCGTCAGCTCCCGCAACGCTTATCTCTCCGCCGAGGACCGCGACGCCGCCGCCGCGATCTCGAAAGCTCTCCGCGCCGGAGAAGAGGCGTACGGCCTCGGCGCAGACCCGCTCGCTGCGGCGCGCGCCTTCCTCGCCTCCGAGCCGCGCCTCCAGCCCGAATACGTGGAGCTCGCCAGGCTTGACGGCCGCGTCTATCTGCTCGCCGCCGCCCGGGCCGGGCGCACCCGACTCATCGACAACGTCGTTCTGGAAGGAGACCCGCTGTGACCAGTCGCCCACGCACGGACGGCAAGCTCCCGCTCACCGAGCTCGCGGACATGAAGGCCCGCCGCGAGCCGATCGTCATGGTGACCGCCTACGACTACCCCAGCGGGCGCATCGCCGACGCCGCCGGGATCGACGTGGTCCTGGTGGGCGACTCGGCCGCCATGACCGTACTCGGGAACGACTCGACGGTTCCCGCGACGATGGAGGAGATGCTCATGCTCACGCGCGCCGCGGCCCGCGGGGCGAAGCGCCCACTCGTGGTCGCGGACATGCCGTTCGGCTCCTTCCAGGTCTCGGACGAGGAGGCTGTTCGCAACGGGGTCCGGTTCGTCAAGGAAGCGGGCGCGGACGCGGTCAAGCTCGAGGGCGCCGGGGCGACGCTGTCCCGTGTCATGGCCCTCGTGGGCGCGGGGATCCCGGTCATGGGCCACGTGGGGCTGACGCCGCAGTCGGCGACGATGCTCGGCGGCTTCCGCGCCCAGGGCCGCACCGCCGAGAAGGCGCGCGAGCTCCTGCAGGACGCGCGCGCGCTCGAGGCCGCCGGCTGCTTCGCGGTCGTGCTCGAGGCGGTGCCCGCGCAAGTCGCCGCCCGCATCACCGCATCGCTCTCGGTACCAACCATCGGGATCGGCTCGGGCCGCGGCTGCGACGGACAGGTGCTCGTCTTCCACGACCTGCTCGGTCTCTACGACGGCAAGGCTCCGCGCTTCGTGAAGCGCTACGCGGATCTTGCGGCTGAGACCCGGGGCGCCCTCGAGCGCTACGCGGCGGAAGTGCGCTCGGGTGCGTTCCCCTCCGACGAGCACACGTACTCGATCCCGGAGGACGAGCTCGCCGCGTTCGAGGACACTTTCAGCGGCTCGCGAGCGGAATCAAGAACGGAAACGTGACGATCAGCAGGCCGAGCACGACGAGTCCGACGGCGACGAGCGCGCGCACGATGCTCCAGCGCTCGACGACCGAGATCCCGTAGACGAGTAGGCCGAAGGCCCATAGGCCGATCGCGCCGAGGATCGCCTCGAAGACGAGGTTGCCGGTGCCCTCGTCCGCGCCTCCGCTGCGGAACAGATCCGACCCGTAGACGGCGATGCGCACCGGCCAGATGAAGATCAGGCCGACGACGAGTGGCGCAGCCGCGAAGGCGAGGATGTGCCGCGCGCGCAGGTAGCTCCCCCTGCCACCCGCACCGCGGAGACCGACGTAGAGCGCCGCGCCGCCGAGCCAGTAGGTCGCCGCTCCGTAGAGCCCGCCGGTGACGAAGACCAGGACCGCGACGACCGCCATGCTGTTGTCGACGATGGACTCGTCCAGGAGCCTCCCGGTGGAAGGCGCGAGGAGAACCCCCGCCATCCCGGCCAGGAGGACGAGTGCGAGCACCGGTTCCTGCCGAGCCTCGATGTCTTCCGGGGCTTCGTTCCGCAGCGCGGCGAAGACCGGGCGCGGCGCCTGGAAGACGGCAAGCGTTCGCAGCCACCACTCGCGGTCGAACGTTTCCTGCGGGGTCTCCTGTGGCGGCGCGTCCACGCCGTCAGGCTAACCGCGGGGCGACGCGAGCCGCATGATCGCCGAGGCTCGCGCTGACCCCAAAGCTGCTACGCAGCCGCCGTCACGGCGCTCGGCAGGAGCTCGCGGAGGAAGCGGCCGGTGTAGCTCTCGTCCACGTCCGCGACCTGCTCGGGC
Source organism: Thermoleophilia bacterium (assembly GCA_025935275.1). GTDB lineage: Bacteria > Actinomycetota > Thermoleophilia > Gaiellales > Gaiellaceae > DATEOR01. The sequence continues at coordinate 491 of JAICVP010000268.1, read as the reverse complement.
GTGCCCGTCGCGATCACCTCGCCGCCGGCTTCGCCGCCTTCGGGCCCGAGGTCGACGATCCAGTCGGCCTGCTTGATCACGTCGAGGTTGTGCTCGATCACGAGCACGGTGTTGCCCGCGTCCGCGAGCCGCTGCAGGACCTCCAGGAGCTTCTCGATGTCGGCGAAGTGGAGTCCCGTCGTGGGCTCGTCGAGGATGTAGAGCGTCTTCCCCGTCGCGACCTTCGAGAGCTCCTTGGCGAGCTTCACCCGCTGGGCCTCGCCGCCCGAGAGCGTCGTCGCCGGCTGACCGAGCTTGATGTAGTCGAGGCCGACGTCGTGCAGGGTCTGCAGCCGCCGCCGGATCTTCGGGATCTTGGCGAAGAACTTGAGGGCCTCCTCGACCGACATCTCGAGGACCTCTGCGATCGACTTGCCCTTGAAGCGCACCTCGAGCGTCTCGCGGTTGTAGCGCTTGCCGCCGCAGGTCTCGCAGGGGACGTAGACGTCCGG
>JAICVP010000096.1 GCA_025935275.1 Thermoleophilia bacterium | reverse complement strand
CTCGACGCCCTTCACCGCCTGCGTGCCCATGAGCGTCCACGCGAGGCGCGCGTCCAGGCGCTCCTCCTTCGTTGCGTAGGAGCCGAGGCCTGGAGGAGCGCCGGTCGCACGCACCTCGACGATTCCACCAACGGTGTCGCGGTCGGCCCGCGCGGCGTCGATCCTCTCCTCGAGGTCGTCGCCGACGACTGAGCTGGAGACCTCGATCCCGATCTCGGCGAGGAGCGCCTTCGCGACCGCGCCCCCGGCCACGATCGCCGCGGTGTGACGCGCGCTCGCGCGCTCGAGGGCGTCACGCGCATCCGAGAGCTCGTACTTCATGACGCCCGCGAGGTCTGCGTGGCCGGGGCGCGGAAGCGTCACCGGCTCCTTGCCCTTCCCCTCGGGGTCGCCCTGCGGAGGCCAGGGATTCATCCCCCACTCCCAGTTCTTGTGATCTCGGTTTCGGACCAGGAATGCAAGCGGCGTGCCGAGCGTGCGGCCCTGGCGGAGCCCGGCGAGCACCTCGATCGTGTCCGTCTCGATCTGCTGTCTGGGGCTGCGGCCGTAGCCCTGCTGGCGCCGGTGCAGATCGGCCTCGATCGCGGCCCGGTCGAGGACCAGCCCCGCCGGTAGGCCGGTGACGATCCCGACCAGAGCGGGGCCGTGGGATTCGCCGGCGGTCGTCAGCATCAGAGCCACGACGAAAGCCTATGACTCACGCTTCGAGGATGCTCAGCGCGAGAGCGCTGCGCGCATGACCGGCACCGGCGCTTCGATGCCCGTCCAGCGTTCGAACGACGCGGCCCCCTGGCCGATGAGAACCTGCAGGCCGTCCACGGCCCGCTCGCAGCCCGCCTCGCGTGCGGCCGCGATCAGAGCGGTGTCGGACCCGTCCTGCCTGTACGCGAGGTCGACCACCTGCTGCTCCGGCGAGAGCTCGACCAGCGCTTCGTCCCGGATCGGCGTCGCGTTGACGACGAGCGTCGCCTCTCGAGCAGAGGGAGGCCAGTCGCTCTCGGACGAGACCTCGCGCTCGGGAAAGAGCGTGCGCAGGCGGATTGCCAGGGCGTGCGCCCGCTGGGCGTCCCGGGCCGCGATGGCGATCGACTCCGCCCCCGCGTCGCCCAGCGATGTGGCGACGGCCTGCGCGCCTCCGCCGGCGCCGAGGAGGAGCACGCGCGCTCCCTCCGCTTCGACGAGGTCCACGACCGCCGGTCCGTCCGTGCTCGAACCGAGGACGCGCCCGTCGCGAACGACGAGCGTGTTCACGGACCCCGCACGTTCAGCGACCTCGTCCAGCTCGTCGCAGTAACCCACGACCGCCGTCTTGTGCGGGATCGTGACGTTCGCCCCCGCGAAGCCGAGTGCCTCGAGTCCCGCAACGGCGTCCTCGAGCTGCTCGCGCTTCACCGGCAGTGGCACGTAGGCCCAGTCGAGCGCGACCGCGGCGAAGGCGGCGTTCTGCATGAGCGGCGACAGCGAGTGCTCGACCGGGTCGCCGATCAGGCCCACGAGCCGGGTCGCGCCGCCGACCGTCAACCGCAGTTCAGGCCGCCGCGCGGGTAGTTGTTGAACTCGTCGAGGCTGGCCGTGAAGAAGTGGCTCTTGCAGTCCGCCTTCCGCACGAAGTAGAGGTAGTCGACCTTCGCCGGGTGCGCGGCGGCCTGCATGGAGGCGAGCCCCGGGTTCCCGATCGGGGTCGGGGGGAGGCCCGTGCAGCTCGGACACCGCGTGTTGTAGGGCGACGGCGTGTCGAGCTGGCTCTGGAGGATGGCCTGCGTCGGCGGGATGTTGAGGCCGTAGCGAATCGTCGCGTCGATCCCGAGCGGCATGCCGAGGTGCAGCCGGTTGTAGATCACCGCCGCGACCAGAGGCCGCTCCTTCGGCACCTGCACCTCCTTCTCGACCATCGAGGCGATGATGAGGACGTCATAGGGCGTCAGGTTCTTGGACTTCGCGTACTTGAGGTCGATCTCGCTCCAGTTGCGGTCGAAGGCCTCGAGCTGGTCGCCCATGAGCTCCTTCGACGTCGTGTCCTCGGTGAAGTCGTAGGTCGCGGGAAAGAGGAAGCCTTCGAGGTTCGGCGCGTCCTTAGGGAACCCGGCCGGCGGGTCGGTGGTCTTCGTGACCCGCAGGTACTCGCGCTCGGAGAGCTTGGGGGTGATCTTGCGCTTCTCCTCCGCGATCTTGTTCACCGCGGTGATGCGGTCTGCCATCTGCGCCCGGGTGAATCCCTCCGGGAAGATGATGCGCAGGACGGGCTTCGGCGGCGGGCCGGTGGTCGTGTCCTGGGTGGCCGGTTCCGAGCTCGCGCCGCTGTCGTGGCCGACGACCGCAAATGCGATCGCGGCGAGCACGCCCACGCCCAGGATGAGACCGCCGAGAGCCGCGAGGGCGCGCGTCGTCGAGGACGCCTGCCGGTGGCGTCTCAGCTCGGGAGGGCGCTCTTCCATTCCAGATAGGTCGAAAGCAGGTGGGCCGCGGCGACCGCGTCCGAGGGCGCTTCGGACGGCTGTGCCTCGGCCAGCTTGGTCGTGAACCGCTCGTCGAAGCTCTCTATCGGCACCTCGGTGACCGCGCTGAGAGCGGATACGAACGCCTCCGTCTCCTCGGCCTGCGCACCGCGCTCACCGCGCAGCGTCACAGGCAGGCCGACCACTATCCGCTCGACCCCTTCGCGCTCGACCAGCTCGGCCAGGCGCTTCAAGCCGGCGGTCGTCGATGCGTGCTCGACGACCTCGAGCGGTCTGGCCAGGGTTCCGGTCGGATCCGATACGGCGACACCGGTCCGCGCCGAGCCGTAGTCGAGGGCGAGCACCTTCACAGGCGGGCGATTCTAGTCAGAGAGGGCGGCGATGAGCGCCTGCTCCGCCTGGGCCAGCGCATCCGGCAGCTTTTCGGGGTCACGGCCCCCGGCGCGAGCCATCGTCGGGCGGCCTCCTCCCCCGCCCCCCATGAGCGCCGCGGCCTCGCGGATGAGCACAACCGCGTCCAGGCCCCGCTCCTCGAGCGAGCGGTCGAGGTTGACGACGAGATGGACGCGGCCGTCCTCCCGTGCCCCGAGCACGACCGCCGCCGGCGCGTGCTGCTGCTTCAGCCGGTCCGAAAGCTCCAGCATGTCGTCGGGAGTCGATTCACCGAGCTCCATGATGATCACCTCGACCCCACCCGCCTGGTTCCGCCGCTCCGCCAGGACCTCGGGCCCCGTGCTCGCCTCGGGCTTCTTCTTCGCCTCCTTGCGCGCAACCTCGAGCTTCGAACGGAGCACGCCTGCCTCCTCCGCCTGGGCGCGCAGATAGGCGAACGCCTCGCCGGAGGTCACAGCCTCGATGCGGCGCACACCGGAGCCGACCGAGCCCTCCGAGAGGATCGCGAACGGGCCGATCTCGGCTGTCGCGCGCACGTGCGTCCCGCCGCAGAGCTCACGCGAGAAGCCGGGGATCTCGACCACCCGCACGACCTCGCCGTACTTCTCGCCGAAGAGCATCATGGCGCCGAGCTTCCTGGCCTCCTCGATGGGCGTCAGGAACGTGTGCACCGGCAGGTTCTCGAAGATCCGCTCGTTGACGAGCTCCTGCACGCGCTCGCGCTCTTCCGTGCTCAGCGCCTGCGGATGCGTGAAGTCGAAGCGCAGCTTGTCCGGGCGGACGGCAGAGCCGGCCTGGCGCACGTGATCGCCCAGGACCTCCTGCAGCGCCTTGTGCAGCAGGTGGGTGGCCGTGTGGTTGGCCATCGTCGGGAAGCGCACCTTCCAGGGCACGCAGGCCTTGACCCGCTCACCAGCGGAGAAGCCCTCGCCGCGAAAAAGGAGCGCCTGGTCCTCGCCGAACCGGAATGCACCCGCGAGCTCCGCGCGCTTTCCGTCCGCCTCGATCCAGCCGTGATCCGATACCTGGCCGCCGCCGTCGGCGTAGAAGGGCGATTCACGCAGCTTGGCGAGGAACGTGCCGTCGCCAAGCTCCTCGAGCGCGCCGATCTGCGTGAGCACCTCGGTCTTCTCCCAGCCGACGAACTCGGTCTCGAAGCCCGCTTCGCGCGCGAAGTCGCCCGCCCGCTGGAGCTCGCTCTTCTCGCCGCCCGCGCGGGAGATCTCGCGATGGTCCTCCATGAGCTTCGAGAAGCCGTCCTCGTCGACCGCCAACCCACGCTCGCGGGCGAGCTCCTCGGTCAGCTCGATGGGAAAGCCGTACGTCGCCGTGAGCGTGAAGGCGTCCTCGGCCGAGACGTCCCCCTTGGCGGCGACGTCCTCGAAGAGCTTCATGCCGCGGGCGAGCGTCTCCGAGAACCGCTCCTCCTCCGCGCGCAGCACGTCACGGATGTGCTCGCTGTTTTCGCCGAGCTCGGGGTACCACTCGCCCATCTGGTCGACGACGACGTCGGATAGGCGCCAGAGATCGTCGAGCCCGATCTTCCGGGCCTGCTGAACCGCGCGGCGGATGATGCGGCGGAGGACGTAGCCCCGGCCTTCGTTGGAGGGGATGACGCCGTCGGCGACGAGGCACGTCATGCCGCGCCCATGATCGGCGAGCACGCGGTGCGCCTTCGTGGCGACGTCGTTCTCATCCCACGCAACGCCGCTCTCCGCCTCGATCCACGCCATGATCGCCTGGTAGCCGTCGGTCTCGTAGACCGAGCGCGACGGGACCTGCTGCACGATCGCGGAGAGGCGCTCCAGGCCCATGCCGGTGTCGACGTTCTGCTGCGGCAGCGGCGTGAGCGTCCCGTCGGGCTTGAGCTCGTACTCCATGAAGACGAGGTTCCAGAACTCGAGGAAGCGGTCGCAGCGCGGGCACGCAGGCGCGCAGCCGGGGTCGCCGCACCCGTACTCCTCGCCCCAGTCGAAGTAGATCTCCGAGTCGGGGCCGCACGGCCCCGGGCCGCCGACCGACCAGAAATTCTCGCTGCTCGGCAGCGCGACGATGCGTTCCCGCGGGATGCCGACCTCCAGCCAGTGCCCGACCGCGACCTCGTCCTCGCCCAACTCGAGCTGGGGGTCGCCGGCGTGCACGGTCGCCCAAATGCGGTCCCACTCGAGCTTCAGGTGATCCTGGATGAACTCGGTCGCGAGCTCGATCGCCCCCTGTTTGAAGTACTGCCCGAACGAGAAGTTGCCGAGCATCTCGAAGAACGTGAGGTGGTGGCCGTCCAGGCCGACCTCGTCGATGTCGGGAGTCCGGAAGCATTTCTGCGCGGTCGTGGTGAGGAGTGCGGGCGGCTCTTCGCGGCCGAGGAAGTACGGCATCTGCGGCTGCATGCCCGCCGAGGTGAGCAGCGTCGACGTGTCCTCGGGCCGGGGGACGAGCGGCCACGAGGGCAGCCGCTTGTGGCCCTTGGACTCGAAATAGGAGAGGAACCCCTCCCGGAGCTCCGCGGAGGTGCGCATGCGACCGATTCTACGCGGGGCTACCGGCGGCTCTCGGAGGCGCGCCGAGGCTCTTCCTCGGTCACGATCTCGTCGCGCATCTTCTCGAGCGAGCGCCGGATGAGGCGTGAGACGTGCATCTGGGAGATCCCGACCTGCTGCGCGATCTGCGACTGCGTCAGGCCCTCGAAGAAACGCAGGTGGAGGATCCTCCGCTCGCGCTCATCGAGCGCGGCAAGACCGGGCGCGAGCACGGCGCGGTCCTCGCTGACCTCGTACTCGTGCTCGATCGTCCCGAGCGACTCGAGCGGGTCGAGATCGGAGTCGTCGTCTCCTCCGCTCGGTGCCGAGAGGGACAGCGTCGCGTAGGCCTGCCCGCTCTCGAGGGCCTCGAGCACGTCTTCCTCGTCGACGCCGGCCGCCTTCGCCAGCTCGGGGATCGTGGGCGAGCGCTCGTACTGCACGGTGAGCTCTTCCAGAAGATTCGACAGCCGGACGTTCAGCTCCTGGAGGCCACGGGGCACGCGGATCGCCCAGCCCTTGTCGCGGAAGTGGCGCTTGATCTCGCCGATGATGTTCGGCGTCGCGTACGTCGTCAGCTCGACCCCGCGGTCGACGTCGAAGCGGTCGATCGCCTTGATGAGGCCGATGCAGCCCACCTGGACGAGGTCTTCGAGCTGCTCGCCGCGGTAGGAGTAGCGACGGGCCAGCGAGCGCACCAGTGGCAGGTACTGCTCGATCAGCCGCTCGCGCGCCTCGGTGTCGCCGTGCTCGTGGTAACGGCGCAGCAGTTCCTTGTCGTTCTTTTCCTCAGGCATTGGTCCCTGCCGCTTTGATTCCGCGGACGCGCTTCGAAAGCTGTAGCCAGTCGCCGTCCTCGCGGGCCTCGACGCCTGCGTCCTCGACGAGGGTGCCGAGAAGGCGCCCGAGGCCGAGATCGCCGTCGGACGACTCCTCCAGCTCTCGCCGGACGGCATCGCCGTGCACCGGCCCGATTGCAATCCCGATCGCGTCGTCCCGGACGTCGAGCTGGACGCGCACCTCGTCGGCTGACGCGTACCCCTCACCTTCCAGAACGGTGACGAGAGCGAGCTGGACATCCTCGAGGGCCTCGTAGGAGAGGTTGTGCCGGGCGGCCAGTCCGCCGACCACGAGTCGCGCGACCCCGTGGAAGGGGCGCTCGTTGGGGATGCGGAGCTCGATCGCCTGGGTCACTGTCCCTCAGCGCCGTGCGCGAGCTCGTCTGCGATCTCCTGTTCGCGCCGTGCAGCGGCCGTGCGAGCGGCTTCCCTGGCCTGCCGCGGGTCCCGGGAGACCCGGAATGCGGCGATGCCGTGGGAGACACCCTCGAAGAGGCCCGACAGTTTCTGCACCGGCCGAGTGATCGCGAGCGAGACCGCCCGCACGGCCGTATCGACGCTGTCCGCAGCGTCGACGGCGCTGTCCGTCACGAGATCCACCTTGTCCAGCTGAGCATTCACGCGGTCGACGGTTCCTCCGGCCTTGTTGATCACAGGGAGGACTTCTCTTTCCAGTCCTTGGATGAACGAAGTAAGGCGCCGAACAGTTCCGCTCAGGTTGAACAGGACGAGCGCGAGCCCGAGCCCCACGAGGACGAGGAACGCGCTTAGCGCGATCCACATGATGTCCATGGCGCTCAGGTCGGCGAGAGGCAAGGAGACGATCCTAGTTCACCGGGAGCCCGAGATGAGGCCTGCGCCGACGACGGCGTCGTCCTCGTAGAGCACCGCAGCCTGGCCCACCGCCACGCCGTACGCGGGCTCGTCGAGGGTGAGCCGGAAGCCGCGCGCGAGCGGTGAGACGCTCGCGGCCGTGGCCGGCGAGCGGTAGCGGAGCTTTGCCTCCACCCGTTCGGCGGGGACGAACAGCCTGCCGGTGCCGGAGCTGACCTCACGCCGCGCGAGCAACTCGCGGGAGCCCACGAAGACGGAGTTGGTGCGGGGATCGGTTCCGAGGGCGTAGACGGGCTCGCCCGTGGAGACGCCGAGGCCGCGGCGCTGGCCCGGGGTGAAGCGCCAGAAGCCCTCGTGACGGCCGAGCTCCGTACCGTCCGCGTCGAGCACGGGCCCTTCCCGGCTCTCGAGGCCGTGGCGCGCGAGAAAGTCGCGATAGTCGTCGCCCGCGAGGAAGCAGGCTTCCTGGCTCTCGGGCCGGGTCGCGGCGGCAAGGCCGGCCGCGCTCGCCTCGGCGCGCGTCTCGTCCTTGCCCTGCTCGCCCAGCGGGAACCAAAGCCGCGAAAGGACGCGGGGATCCACGCGCCCGAGCATGTACGACTGGTCCTTGTTCGCATCCGCCCCGCGTGCGAGGAGCAGCCGGCCCCGGTGCTCCCGGAGACGGGCGTAATGGCCGGTCGCGAGCCGCGAGGCGCCGATCCTTGTCGCAAACGCGAGGAGGGCACCGAAGCGGAAGCCGCCGTTGCAGCGGATGCAGG
>JAICVP010000075.1 GCA_025935275.1 Thermoleophilia bacterium | reverse complement strand
TGCGATCCAGCCCCTGGCAGCTCGGCGCCGCCGACGCGGAGCTCGCGGAGGAGTGGTTCACCGGATGGATCCGGGCCGCGTGCGAGCAGTCGGCGGAACTGTCGGCCGGCGCCGGCTCTTACGTATCCCGGCGCCTCTTGGAGGCGCGAGCCGGAGACCTCGCCGTCACGGTGGGCCACGCGGATCTCCTGGTGCTTCCATGACGGCGGCGCTCGCGAAACCGCTGGCCCGCTTCGGACGTACCGCCGGCACGATGCTGAGAGCCACATGGGTGCGGCCGCTGGCCGCCGCCGGGGTGCTGACAGTCGTTGTCTGGCAGCTGGGGATTGCCCCGTTTCTCGACGGCATCCGCGCGGTGGACGGGGCCGCCTTGGCGGTCGGGGCGGCGATCGGCGCGTTGACCATCGTCTGCTGTGCATGGCGCTGGACGGTCGTGGCGCGCGGCCTGGGGCTCCGCCTCTCGTTCCCGGCGGCCGTGGCCGCCTACTACCGCTCCGTGTTTCTGAACCTTGCGCTCCCGGGCGGGGTCGCGGGGGACGTTCATCGCGGAGTCAGCCACGGGCGCAGCGTGCAGGACGTCGGCCTCGCAGTCCGCGCCGTGGCCTGGGAGCGAACCAGCGGACAGGTCGTGCAGGCGGTGCTGACGGTTGTAATTCTTCTGGCGCTTCCCTCCGCGGTGAGCCCGTCGCTCCCACTGGTGCTCGGCGGCCTGGCTGCGGGAGCCGTGGTCGTCGTGGTCGCCAGCCGGGCGCGACCGAGTCAGGCGACTTCGAGGTGGGCCCGAGCGCGGCGTGCGATCGCCGGCGACCTTCGCAGCGCGCTCCTGGCTCGCCAGGCGTGGCCGGCGATCGTGCTCGCCTCGCTTGTCGTCGTCGCCGGCCACACCACCACCTTCGTGGTCGCGGCTCGGACTGCCGGCACGACCGCGCCGCTCTCCCAGCTCTTGCCGCTCGCCGTGCTCGCCCTGCTGGCGATGGTGCTGCCGAGCATCGCGGGCTGGGGACCGCGTGAGGGCGCGACTGCCTGGGCCTTCGGCGCGGCGGGGCTGGGAGCGGCGCAAGGCGTGGCGACGGCAGTCGTGTACGGCGTGATGGTTTTCGTCGCCAACCTTCCGGGAGCGCTCGTGCTCGTGGGCGCCTGGCTGCCTCGCTCCGGGATGCCCAGGACGGAAGGAGCCGTGGATGCCTGAGCGCCCGTACACGCTCCTCTCGTGCAGCGTGTCGATCGACGGCTACATCGCGGGTGCGGCATCGCGCCTGCTGCTCTCGAACGAGGCCGACTTCGACCGCGTGGACGAGGTGCGCGCCTCGTGCGACGCAATCCTGGTCGGCGCGACGACGGTGCGGAACGACAACCCACGGCTGGTGGTGCGCTCACGAGAGCGCCGTGAGGAGCGCCAGGCGCGCGGACTCGCGCCGTCTCCGATCAAGGTGACGGTGAGCCGCCGGGCAGAGCTCGACGCGCAGGCCGACTTCTTCACGGCCGGCGAGGCCGAGAAGCTCGTCTACTGCGCCCGCTCCTCCGTGCGTGAGGCACGCGCCCGCCTGGAACCGGTCGCGACGATCGTCGACGGCGGCCACACGGTGGAGATGTATACGGTGAGCGGCGACCTGGCGGAACGCGGTGTCGAGCGGCTGATGGTCGAGGGAGGCGGGAACGTGCACACGCAGTTCCTGACCGCCGATCTCGTCGACGAGCTGCAGCTCGTCGTGGCCCCGGTCTTCGTCGGCGACTCGGAGGCGCCGAGGTTCGTGCGGGACGGCCTCTTCCCCTGGAACGCAGCCCGGCGCGCGAAGCTCGCCGAGGTCCGGCAGATCGGAGACGTGGTCCTGCTGCGCTACGCCCTCTCGACGCGGTTCGAGGACCGCTGAGGACAAGCCCGTGCTGATGCGCGTCCCCAGAGCGACGATCCGGACTCACGTCTCCGTGCCGCTGCGCTTCGCCGACGGCTATGTCGCTGATGCCCGTGTGTTCAGCTTCGACGGCCTCGTCGACGGGCGCGAGCATCTGACGTTCGGCCTTGGAGACTTGGCCGTTCCGGGTCCGTCGCGGGACTCGGAACGAATCCCGCTCGTCCGGCCGCACAGCGAATGCTTGACCGGCGATGTGTTCGGGAGCGAGCGCTGCGACTGCGGGCCGCAGCTCCGCGAGGCAGTCGAACGAATCGCAGAGTCCGGGGGCTACCTGCTGTACCTGCGCCAGGAAGGGCGCGGCATCGGCCTGTACGCCAAGCTCGAGGCCTACGCGTTGCAGGACCTGGGGCTCGACACCTACGAAGCGAACCTCGCCCTCGGCCATCGAGAGGACGAGCGCAGCTACGTGGCTGCGGCGCAGATGCTGCATGCGCTCGGAGTCTCCAGAGTCGCCCTGCTCAGCAACAACCCGGACAAGGCGAGGCAGCTCCACCGCTGCGGCGTCCGAGTCGTTGCACAAGTGCCGACCGGCGTGCACCTCTCCGCGGCGAACGCTCGCTACCTGGCCGCGAAAGCGCAGCACGGCGCGCACACGCTGGACGTCGGAATCTCAGCCGGCTGAGAACGCGCTGAGAAAACGATCGCGGAACGAGCTCATAGGCCAGACCGGCGCCTGCGGGCTCGGCCGCAGACCATCCTCCCAGCCCCAGCCGCCGATCCGATCGAACACCGAGGGGTCGTGCGCGATGATCGAGACGGGGACATCGTGGCTCAGGTCCGGATGGAGACCGGTGACCACGGTCGACGGTTGATGGTCGCCGAGGACCACGAGCACGAGATCGTCGTTGCCGTACTGCTCCACGAATGAGATCAGAGCCTTCAGCGAGTACTCGATTGATCGACCGTAGGCGGCACGCACGTCCTCGCTGTCGCTCCAGAGCGCCGCGGTGGACACGTCTCCCGCCGGCATGCCGTCGTAGACGGAGCCGTCACCGACCTCGTTCCACGCGACGACCTCCGGGATGCGCGTCCACGGCGCATGGCTCGACACGGTGTCGACCTCCGCGAAGAGCGGCGGGCGGTCGGCCTTCGCGAGCTCGAGGCGCTGGAGGGCCAGGAAGACGTACTGATCGGGCATGGGCGCGTAGGCGAAGGCCGGGCCGGCGTACCCGAGGTTGCGTTGGTCGTAGACCTGGTCGTAGCCGTAGAACGACGCCTGCGGCCAGGCCCGGTCGTTCGCCGGCACGAAGTCGACGGCGCGCCAGCCGGCGCGCTTGAACGCCTGGCTGAGCGTGACCCGGTCGGTCTCGACGAGCTGGTCGTACCGCCACTGCCTGTTGGCCCAGACTCCGGACTGCAGCGTCGAGTGCGCCAGCCAGCTGGCGCCACCGAAAGTCGGCGACGTGAGGAACGCGCTCCGTGCGTGGAAGCCGGCCTGCTCGAGCTGCCCTGTGCTCTCGTCGAGCAGGGCGTCGATGCCCGGCGCGATAGGGGAATCCTGCACCGCTACCTTCCCGTAGCTCTCGACGAACACCACGACGACGTCCATGCCGCGCAGCCCGGTCAGCAGCTGATTCCCGGGCGTCGCCCGGAAGCGGTCGCGACGGATCTCGTCGGCGAAGACCGCGCGGTCCCGGATTCCGGCGCGGACTGCAGCGACCTCGTCGACGGCGAGGCTGGACGCGCTCGTCGAGGCCACCGGCAGCTGCGGAACGAGCTGCGCGCCGAACGCCCAGCAGAGCACCCAGGCGGCGCCGAGGCCGAGGACGGCACGGACCGACCACCGGCGGTGACCGGCCGCAAAGCGGATCAGTCGGCGGACCGCGAGCGTCGTGAAGACGAGGAGCGAGACGATCAGGATCGCGACGCCGGCCACGACCACGTACGCCTGCCGCGGGCCCACGGAATCGCGCAGGGTCTCGATGCCGATCCCGGTGTACCTCCAATCGGCGATCGGATCGAACGGGCGGTCGAAGGTCGCATAGAGCCCCAGGTCGAGAACCTTCACGATGACGACGAGGCCGAGGAGCGGTCCCACGATCCAGGCGAGGATGCGCAGCGGCCTGGCGGGCAGAATCAGCGCCAGCGCGATCAGCACCAGGCCCTCCAGCGGGAGGCGCACGAGGGCTTCCGGCGCAACGAGGGACGGTCGCTCGGGCACCACCAGGGCAGCCCACACGAACAGCAGAGCGGCGACGGTCAGCGAGGCGGAGACGACCGCGCGCGCCCGTCCATGGGAGCGCTCGACGGCGATGAGATCGCCCCGGTGGGCCCGCAGCCACCAGACGTCCCGTCCGAAGGACTCGGCCAGGAGCGCCAGTGCGCAGGCGAGGGCGGCCTGACTCACCGGCAGCGGCACCACCTCCGCGGCCGCGACCGTCAGGACGATCCCCTGGGTGGCGGCGACGACCTTGCGCCAGTAGCGTGGCGGGAGCTGCTCCCGCATCCACGGCAGCCACCAGCCCGCGGCGAAAAACGCGTAGCGCGCTAGACCGATCAAGAGGACCCACGCGCCGGCCGAGCGTGCCACGTACACGCTGAGAGCCAGGATGAGGAACGCGTCGACCTCGCCGTCGAACTGCTCGCCCAGCTTCGAGGCCGTGTTGCTGCGGCGGGCGACCGCGCCGTCGACCGCGTCCAGCATGAGCGCCACGGACGAGAGCGTCACCAGCAGCGTCACGTGCGCGGGCTCCTCGAACGAGTCCGCGACGAGCGTCGCAACTCCGACGGCTAGGGTCGCGCGCGCAAGCGTCACCCAATCCGCCGGGCGCAGGCGATCGTGCTCGTAGCGGAGCGCGCCCCGCGCCAGGGCCACCGTCATGGCCACCCCGCACATGAGGCCGATCGCCCAACCGGCATCGCTGAGGCCGACCGTCGCTGCGAGAGCGGCGCCCATCGCCACGAGCGCGATCGCGCCGCTGACGGGGAAGGCATGAACCGCCCGCGTCGTGCCTCCGTACTGGTGCATACGTTGGAGAGGTACGGCAGACACCGTGTGCCGGTTCTTCCTGCGCGGCGGGAAGAGACATGAAACAGGACGAGCGCGCTCCGTTCGTCCGCGCCCTGCGGCGCCCCCGCGAGGCGGCCTACGCCCCCGGGGAATACGTCGAGCAGGAGAGCTTCATGCGCGCGGCCGAGATTCGTGCGCTTGCAGTGCGGGCCGGAATCGGCCCTGGCGTGTCGGTGCTCGACCTGTGCTGCGGGATCGCCGGGCCCGGCCGGTTCATCACCCGCGAGCTGGACTGCGTCTACCTAGGCGTCGATTCGAGCGTGGACGCGCTGGAGATCGCGCGGGCGAAGGCGGGCGACCTTCCGTGTCGCTTCGAGCACGCGGACGTCCCGCCTGTCCCCACGGGCCCGTTCGACGTCGTGCTCCTCCTCGAGACGATGCTGGCGTTTTCCGAGAAGGAGCCCCTCCTTGAGGAGGTCTCGCGGGCGCTCGTGCGAGGCGGGCGCTTCGCGTTCACGCTGGAGGAGGGCCTGCCCTTGACGGACGAGGAGCGAGAGCGCATGCCCGACTCCGACACGGTCTGGCTGATGTCGCTCGACGAGCTGCTCGCGGGGCTCGAGCGCGTAGGGCTGCAGGTCGGTTGGCAGGAGGACTACAGCAGCTCGCATCAGGCAATGGCGGATTCGCTGGCGGAGGCGTTCGAGGCCGATTCGAGGGCCATTGCCGGCCACATCGGGCGCGAAGCGCTCGCAGACCTGCTCGCCGCTCACCGGCTCTGGAGCGACTGGCTGCGCGCAGGACGAGTGCGGAAGCTCGCGTTCGTCGCCGAGAAGGTCGAGTCGGCCGCCTGAACGCGGAAGAGGAGTGGAGCCAACGGGATTCGAACCCGTGACCTTCTGGCTGCCAGCCAGACGCTCTCCCAGCTGAGCTATGGCCCCGCGCCGGCCAAGTGTAGCGAAGGCGTTTGTCTGCCTCTCCGCGCGGGGACCAGAGAAGGGTGGAGGACAAGACCGACTACAGCCCCGTCGTCGAGGAGACCGGCGACGCGGAGAAGCGCCGCGAACGGCGGAAATGGAGCGCGTTCCTCGGGGGGGCGCACGCTTTCTGGATCTACGCCGTGGTTCTGGGCGCGATCGTCGCGATCTTCTACGTGCTCGTCCGCTAGTTGGCCGCGGCCAGCTCGACCGACGGCACGTCGCCCCAGAGATCCTCGAGCCGGTAGAAGTCGCGCGCCTCGGGGGTGAAGACGTGCAGCACGACATCGAGGTAGTCCGCGAGGATCCACTTCGCCTCGCCGCCTCCGTGCACATTCCGGGGCGAGAGCTTCGCTTCCTTCTTCAGACGCTCGTGCACCTCGTCGTAGATCGCCTTCGCCTGGCGCGGGTTCCCGCCCGTGGCCAGGACGAAATAGTCGGTGTAGCTGCACACCGGGCGCATATCGAGGATGACCACATCCTTCGCCAGCTTCTCCTGGGCGAGGTGAGCGATTCGGCGAGCTTGTTCGAGCGATGTCAGCTGGTCAGAAACTCCTCGATTACGACCCACTCAGGGTATCACCGGTAAAGGCCGAGGCGGTCGATCTCCGCCGCCACCGCAGGGGGCACGAGGCCGTCGATCGATTCGCCGCCGGCGGCGCGACCGCGGATCTCCGTTCCCGAGACCGGCAGCTCGGGAATGGCGAAGAACTCGACCCGGTCGGGCCGTGCGAGCGCCTGGAGAACCGGCTCGAGCCTCTCGCGCGGGAACCCCGGCCGCGTCGCGACCCCGAGGCGAACCTCCTCGAGCACGCCGTCGGGCTCCTTCCAAGCGAGAAAGCCTGCGAACTCGTCGGCGCCGACCAGGAAGATCGCATCGCCGAAGGGTGCGCCGCGGACGGCATCGACGGTGAACCGGTGCTCTTCCGCCACGACCTCGGTGTGCGGGAGGCCTCCGAACGCGAGCTCTGCGAGAGCGAAGCGCGTCGGGAAGTCGAGCACGACGTCTCGGTGCCCCGGGTCCACGACGACGAGCGCGAGCAGCCGCTCGAGCCCGAAGTGCTCGAGTGCCGTTTGCGCGAGCGCCACGTGGCCGTTGTGCGGCGGATCGAAGGCGCCGCCGAGGAGGCCGGTCACTCGAACTCCACGGGGTCGCCGGGCTTGACGCCGGCGGCGCGCAGCTCGTCCTCGGTGGCCTGGCCCCGGACGCGGTAGCCGCCGTCGGTGCGGAAGAGGCGAAACGGACGCCGGCGTTCGGGCCGCGGCCGGTAGACCAGGAAGTCCGCGATCTCCTCGGCCGGGCCGCTGTCCGGCGGCGCATCCGGCACGAGCTCGAAGAGCGCGCGCTCGAGCTCGTCGACGCCTGCTCCGGTCACAGCTGAGACCGGAATAACGGCGAGCACGCGCGGGTCGTCCACGTCGAACCCAGGCGGCCCGTCCAGGAGGTCGATCTTGTTCAGGACCACGACCTGTGGGCGCTCGGCCAAGCCGGCCCCGTAGCCCTCGAGCTCTCTATCGATGGTGGCGAAGCGCTCGGCCGCGTCCTCGGTCGCGTCGATCACGTGCAGGAAGAGCCGCGCGCGCTCCAGGTGGGCCAGAAACTCGTCTCCGAGCCCCACGCCTTCGTGGGCGCCTTCGAGGAGGCCCGGCACGTCCGCGACGGTGAGCTGCCGGCCGTCGGGCGCGTCCACGGTGCCGAGCACCGGCGCGATCGTCGTGAAGGGATAGTCGGCGACCTTCGGCTTCGCGTTCGAGATGCGACGGAGGAGCGAGGACTTGCCCGCGTTCGGGAAACCGAGCAGCGCCGCGTCCGCCAGCAGCTTCAGGCGCAGCTCGACGGTCGCCTCCTCGCCGGGCGAGCCGACCTCGGCGATGCGCGGAGCCTGCTGCGTCGGCCGCGCGAAGCGCTTGTTCCCGGCCCCGCCCGGCCCCCCGCGGGCGACGACCGCCCGCGCTCCGGGATGTGCGAGGTCGACGACCAGCCGGCCCTCCTCGTCCAGCACCTGGGTCCCCACGGGCACCTGGAGCTCGATGGTCTCGCCGTCGGCTCCGTGCTTGTTCTTCCCCTGCCCATGGACGCCGCGCCCGCCCTGGAAGCGGCGCTTGCGCTGGAAGAAGGAGAGGTCGCGGCGGTCGGCATCGGCGACGAGGACGACGTCTCCGCCGTTTCCGCCGTCGCCCCCGTCGGGCCCGCCCTTCGGCACGTACTTCTCGCGCCGGAAGCTGAGCGAGCCGTCACCGCCACGGCCGCCGCGCACCTCGATGCGGGCGCGATCGTGGAACACGGTTGCCCGTCTTAGACGACGCTGACGACGCGGCCGGAGCCGTGCGTCTCGAACGCGACCTTGCCGTCGCGCGTCGCGAAGATCGTGTGGTCGCGCCCGAGACCGGTGCCCGGTCCGGAGCGGAAGCGCGTGCCGCGCTGGCGGACGACGATCATCCCCGCCTTGATGTCCTGGCCGTCGAAGATCTTGACGCCGAGTCGCTTGGACTCCGAGTCGCGGCCGTTCTTCGAGGAGCCGAGTCCTTTCTTGTGTGCCATGCCTAGCTCTCTTCCTTCTTCGCAGTGGTGCTCGCGGTCTTCTTCGCCGTCGTCGAGCGCGTCGCCTTCTTGCCGATCGACTGGATCTCGATCTGGGACAGCCGGCTGCGGTGCCCGTTGCGCCGGCGATAGCCCGTCCGGCGGCGGTGCTTGCCGACGATGACCTTCTTGCCGAGCACGTGCGCCGAGACCTTCGCCGTCACCTGCGCGCCCTTGAGCGCGTCGCCGAGCTTCGGCTCGCCGTCGCCGCCGAGCATGACGAGATCCGGGTGGAACGTCTTCCCCTCCTCGTGC
>JAICVP010000257.1 GCA_025935275.1 Thermoleophilia bacterium | reverse complement strand
TCTCTCGACCGCGGATGGCCTCGGAATCCATCTCGACGCTACCCGCCTCGCGGGGCTTTGCGCCCCCAGGAGCGAACGAGGTCGGCGTGCATTGTCTTCTCGACGAGCGTGAATCCGTCACTCGCCCGCACGACACGATCGACGTCGGGATGCTCGTGGCCGTTCTGGACGATGAAGAGGTTGGGCGCGGCGCGGATGATTTCGTACTCGCGCAGAGTGAGACTCAAGGTCTCCGCGCAATCCGGGTCGCTGCACTCGCACAGGAACTCAGGCGGATCGGCCTGCCAGGAGGTGGCGACGACTGCGATGCGTTCATTGACGTCGCGCAGGAGCATCTGCTGGCGAACCAGTGGTTCCAGCGAAATAGCCAACGTGTCCTCCCCTCTCTTGGGGATTCGTTTCAGCGGGACACGGTGACCTCCGAGCGCCGCCTAGACCAGAGCTAGAAGCGGCAGAGGAGAAGTAGCGCCAAAGGGCGCATCCAACCTGAACTGCAATCGTAGCACCTACCTGCCCGCCGCTCGTGGTGCGAAACCAGAGCGTTCGGAACGACGGTCGCGGGCATGACTTCTTGTGGGGTAATCATGAGGAGCGCGTCGAGATAGAGCAGCCTCCGTTACAGGGCACTCTCACCACGGAGGTTCTGCGCGAGGTCAATGATCGCCTGGCCGAGATTCAGGCGGGCGCGGGGCAAGAAGCGCTGACGCTGCTTTGCGAGTGCGCCAGGCCGTACTGCGCGGAGCAGGTCGTAGTCGCGAGGGAACGCTTCACGGCGTTGCGCGATCAGGGTGAGCCGGTTCTGGCTCCTTTGCATCGCCACACGCCGGCTTGAGGGGCCTCGCTGGGGCGCGTTCGCGGTCAAGCGGGCGCTTCGGGGACGTCGATCACGACCGATTCGGATCCCTCGTCGAGGAGTCCCTCGACGAGCTCGACGAACGCATGCGGATCTTCGAAACGTGTCCCCGGGTCGAGGCCGGCGACCTTGAGGAATTCCCTGTCGCCTTGCACGCGCCCATCTATCCACCTGGCCCACACCTCTTGGCCTTCTCGCCTGCCACCAATTTCCACTCTCGCCACGCTGGCCTCTTCTTCAGATCGGCGGTGTCTTCGAGATATTCGCACGGGCCCGAGGTCGCCAGGCCTTGTCACATTGTTCGCGCGGCCGAGATGCCAGATTTTCCCTGCTACATTGGGTAGTGACTTCTGGTCTGAGATTCCTCGCCCCATCGAGCGGAATCGCCGGAGTGGGTTCGGTTTGTAGGACGGCTCGCCCAGGAGCATCCATCTAGAGGAGGCCGCCATGGCCGCCAATGCTCCTTCGCAGGAAGATCGGAGCGTCGACCTGAAACTCGTCGACGAGGACTTCGACGTGACGCACTCCGGATCGGGAGAGAGCTTCACGGTGAAGTTCACGATGGAGGGTGCTGACCTGCTCGAGCTGCAGAACATGCTCCGGCCGCGCCTGGCCGCAGTAGGTGTGCGAGGCATCACCCGCGTCGGGATGACGATGTCGCTCTACGGTGTCGAAGCAGGGCGCGAGGGCGAGGTGTTCGCGGAACTCGAGAACGCGATCGACGAAGTGAACACGCTTCGGCGGCGGGCGGGTGACGAGCGCCGGCGGTCGCAGTCGGCCGATGATGCAGCCGGCGCCGTGGCCGAGAAGCGGCTCGGAAAAGTCCAGGACGGATTCCGCTCCGCCCGGGCAGCAAAGTCCTGACGGCCGGCCCCGAGGCTCAAGCCGATGACGCGGAAACAAGACACAGAGCGTGCCCACCGTGATGAGGATCGCTCGGAGGAAGCCCGCTGGCAGGTGGCCGAGGCGGGCGCGGCGGACGAAGCAGAAGGGCTGCCGGAGAGGCAAGAGTCCGGCGAACGCGCAGAGGAATGGGAAGACGAGGGAGGAGCGCTCGGTCGAAGGCCGAGCGCGGGTACTCCGTGATCGACTCGGTCGCCGTCCGTCCCCGCGGATTTCTGAGCCGCCTCCCGGCTCTGGGGACCCACCTCCGCGGGAATTCGCACCGTTGGAGGATCCTGGGTGGAGTCGGGTTTACCCTTCTCTCGCTCGGCGCGTGCGTCCTCGTCGCCCGGCTCCTGAGCAACGCGAGCTGGCCCCTGGACGGCGCACGAGCATCCGTGGTCTTCATCGCCGGAGGCTGCTATCTCGCCAGCTTCGGCTTCCGCGCACTTGGATGGCAACGGCTCTTCCCGAGTCACGAGCGCCCTGACAGGGCACGATGTCTCGCGGCGTGCGGAGCGGCAGCGGCCAGCGGCGTCGTCCTCCCGTTCCGGCTCGACTACCTGGTGAAGATCTCGACTCTGCGCAGGCTGGGCGGCGTGAGGCTCGACCTCAAGACGATCGGCGTCTCGATCGTCGCTCTCGGCATGGTCGACGCAGTGGCGATGCTGCCGTTGGCTACCTATGCCCTCGCCAGGACCGGCTCAGTACTCCGCGGGCCGCTGGTGGTCGTCGTCCTCTTTTGCATCGGCTGCCTCGTGATCCTCACGCTCGGACAGCGGGTGGCACGGCTCCCGCTCGTAGGACGCTCGAGCCGCCTCCACGGGGTCTACAGGCGGGTCGCGGACAGTACGCGCTTCTCGCGGCCCACGCTGGTCGCTGGCGCGTTCCTCCTTGGCTGCTGGACCTCGCGTGCTCTCGGCAGCGCCTTCCTCCTGAGCGCCCTCGGTGTCCGGTTTTCGCCGACGTTCGCGCTCGTCGTCCTCTGCATAAGTGCGGCAGCCGCCATCCTCCCCATCACAGCCGGAGGAGTGGTGGCGGGCATGGGGACGACGGTGGGCGTGCTGTTCGCGCTCGGCGTCTCGAGGGACGTAGCGCTCAACTTCTCGCTTGCGTCCGGGCTGCTGCTCCTGATCGCGGCGCTCACCGCAGCAGCGATGGGATTGAGTGGATCACTTGCACTCACCCTTCGGGCCCGGCGGGCACCCGTCTGAGCGCACGCTTCGCGCCGCGTTCGCCTGTGACAGACTCGCGCCCGTGCCAGAGGAACCACGTTGCCCGCACTGTGAAGCCCCCGTCGAGGAGGTCGAGACGAAAGAAGTGGCGTCTGCCATGCGTGACGGCTTTCTTGTTGTCCTCGTCGCCTGCCCGAGC
>JAICVP010000295.1 GCA_025935275.1 Thermoleophilia bacterium | reverse complement strand
CGAGAAACGATCCCACTTCGAGTCGCTCCATCTCGTCGCGCAGGCGCTCGACGCGGCCGTTCAACGCTTGACCTTTCCCTTGCGCGCGAGGAACACCAGGGCCTCCTGATACCCGTCGGGGCCCTTGCCGATTACGCGGTGGTCGACGACGTCTTCGATCACGGAGACGCGCCGCCACTCCTCGCGAGAGGTGATGTCCGAGAGGTGCACCTCGACAACGGAGACTGCGAAGAGCTCGAGCGCGTCCCGGATCGCGTAGCTGTAGTGGGTCCACGCCCCCGGGTTCACGATCACGCCGTCGACCCAGCGCCTCGCCTCGTGGCAGGTGTCGATGAACTCACCCTCGTGGTTCGTCTGGATGCAGCGCACCGAGCACCCCAGCTCCTTCGCCCAGCCGTAGATCCGGGTCTCGAGCTCGGGGTAGGACATGCCGCCGTAGAGCGCGGGATCCCGCTCGGCGAGCGCGTTCAAGTTGGCACCGTTGAGGACCAGGACTTGCACCCGCCGAGTCTACTTCCGGATCAGCGCTTCGAGCGCGTCTCGGGCAGCGTCGTCCGGAATGGTCGTGACGACGGGGCTGCCGGGCTCCTCGAGGAGGACGAAGACGCCCTCGCCCTTCTTGTCGCGCTTAAGGGCCGCCCAGGCCGCGTCGCGGTCGGCCGACACCGGCTCCGGCCGCAGCAGCTCCTCGACGACCTCCGTGCCGAGGCCCGAAAGCCGCAGGGCCGCGAGGAGACCGAGCGCCACGGCCTCACCATGCGAGACGGTGTAACCGGAGCCCGACTCGAGTGCGTGCGCGAAGGTGTGCCCGAGATTGAGAATCGTCCGCCGTCCTTCGCGCTCGAAGGGATCGGAGAGGACGACACCCGCCTTGAACGCCGCGCACGCACGGATCATCTCGTCCTCCGGCAGCTCCCAGACCTTCTCGCCCGACAGGAGCCCGGTCTTCACCACCTCGGCCATCCCGGCGCGGCGCTCGGCCTCAGGAAGCGTGGCCAGGTAGGTCCGGTCGAGCACGACGGCCGTGGGGAAGTGGAACGCGCCGGCGAGGTTCTTCCCGCGTGAGGTGTCGATGCCGGTCTTCCCGCCGATGGCCGCGTCGACCTGGCCGAGCAGGGTTGTCGGAACCGCGATCCAGGAGACGCCGCGCAGATAGGTGGCGGCGACGAAGCCGGCCACGTCCGTCGTCGAGCCGCCGCCGAAGGCAAAGAGCGTCCCGTCACGCCCGAGCTCGATGTCGTTCCAGAGCCGCTCGACGACGTCGTGCTCTTTCGCGCGCTCCCCGGCAGGCACTGAATGGACCGGGCCCTCCACGGGAGGCTCGTGCAGAGTGAGCACGTGCTGGTCGGCGACGACGGCCAGCGCGCCCTCGGCCGGGGGCACCGGCCCGCCCATCCGGATGCCGAGCGCGGCGAGAACAGTCCCGTCGGCGTCGGTTGCAGACGCGTCGCCCGTCGCGGCGTAGACGCCCTGGCGCTCGGCGAAGAGCCGCTTGAAATCGCCCTCGTCCCGTGCGAGCGGGCGGTCCGACTCGCTGGTCCGCGCCCAGGCCGTGTCAGGGTCGACCTCCACCTGCACGGCGAAGGCGTGTGCGCAAAGACGCTCGCGAGTCTTCTCCGAGAGCACCGCGCCGCCGCCGAGCGCGACTACCGAGGGCGGGCCGGCGAGCGCCTCCGCGACCACCTGCTCCTCCAGCCGGCGAAACTCGGGCTCCCCCCGCTCGAAGAGCTCGGGAATCGGGCCGTGCAGCCGCTCGATCTCCGCGTCGGTGTCGACGAATGGGCGAGCCGTGCGCTCGGCGACCTCGCGCCCGATCGTCGACTTCCCCGCCCCCATGAAGCCGATGAGGGCCAGGTGCTTTTCTAGCGCGCCGACCAGGGGATCCGCTCCACGTACGAGCGCCACGCGCCGACGAAATCTCCGACCGAGTCGCCGCCGAACTTTTCCCGCGCCGCGCGCGCGAGCTCGAAGGCGACGCACGCCTCGGCGACCACGGCGAGCGCCTCGACGGCTGCCACGTCCGAGCGCTCGACGAGCGCCTGGGCCGGCTCGCCGGTCTCGAGGTCGGCGGAGCGGAGGGGCTTCATCAGCGTCGGAAGCGGCTTCATCGCCGCCCGGATGACGATCTCCTCGCCGTTGGAGACGCCGGCTTCGACTCCCCCGGCCCGGTTAGTCTCACGCCGGTAGCCGCCCTCGTCGCGCAGGATCTCATCGTGCGCCTCTGAGCCTCGCAGGCCGGCGAGGGCGAACCCCTCCCCGATCTCGACGCCCTTCACCGCCTGCGTGCCCATGAGCGTCCACGCGAGGCGCGCGTCCAGGCGCTCCTCCTTCGTTGCGTAGGAGCCGAGGCCTGGAGGAGCACCGGTCGCACGCACCTCGACGATTCCACCAACGGTGTCGCGGTCCGCCCGCGCGGCGTCGATCCTCTCCTCGAGGTCGTCGCCGACGACGGAGCTGGAGACGTCGATGCCGATCTCGGCGAGGAGCGCCTTCGCGACCGCGCCCCCGGCCACGATCGCTGCGGTGTGACGCGCGCTCGCGCGCTCGAGGGCGTCACGCGCATCCGAGAGCTCGTACTT
>JAICVP010000253.1 GCA_025935275.1 Thermoleophilia bacterium | reverse complement strand
GTAGTCGTCGCCGGGGTCACGCGGCCTCCTTCGGGTACAGCGGTGCCAGGATGCGGACGGCGAGCTCCGGCGGGCATCCCTGCTCGACGAGCTGGATCAGCCGGTGCAGGTCGTAGCCGGGGTCGCGCGCCACGCGCGCCGCGAGCGGCAGCGAGAAACCCGTGAGGACGAGCTGCTCGCGCCGCCAGCGGTTCACTTCCGCATCCGCCGGCTTGAGGCTGGACACCGTTTGCACGTCCACTCCTAGGCGGCCCGGTGCGCGGGCTCGGTCGAGGCGACCTGCTTCCGGGACGGGACCGTTCGGTAGGCCCACGCGAGCCTCCCGAGGGCGAGCGCAGCGAGGAACAGGCCGAAGTCGCGGAGCGCGATGTCGTAGTACTCGGGCGGGTTGTTCGTCAGCAAGTTGACGATGATGCCGCCGAGCCACGCGGCCACGACGAAGCCTCCGATCCAGGGCGCCGCCAGGACGAGCAGGCCGGCCGCGATCTCGACGACTCCGACGAAGTACATGAAGTCCTGCGCGCTGCCCGGGACGATGTCGTCGATCCAGGGCGCGAGGTACTGCGTCCAGTCCACGGTCCAGTTGAAGAACTTGTCGAGCCCGAACAGGATCGGGGCGACGACGAAGCCGATGCGGAGCAACGTGAACACCTGGTAGCCAGGGTCGCTGCGGCGAGTGTCGTTTGCGGGTGTAAAGGTCAATTCGCCACCTCCTTCGACCCCTTCGTGGCAGATCGCCGGCGTTTCTTACCGGTGCGTACCTCCGGCGGTCCGGGTACAAAGGTCTGGACGCCCGTTTCGCGAACTGAGGGGAACACGGTGAAGCGGGGAAACAAATGGATGCGAGCGCCTTGAAAGACACGATTCCGGAGAACGCCCGCGCAGCCCTCGAGCCCACCGCTCAGGGCGCGCAGCTGCGCCGCCGCGCGATCGCGGTCGGCGGTTTCGGCCTCCTCGTGCTCGGCTTTCTGGTCGCGATCGGCCTCGGGAAGCTCATCGCCCTCCTCCTCCTGCTGGTTCTGGCCGCCGGCGTCGCCGTCGTCCTCGGAAGGACGCTGCGCCGCCGGGGCGGCACGTTCCGCCACGCAGCCGGCGCTGCCGTCCACTCCGCCGCAGGAACGGTCCGGTCAGGTGCCGGCACGGCTGCGCGACGGCCGGTAGACGGTGTTCGCACGCGCAAGACGGAGAGGCGCGAGCGCTCGCGAGATCGATCCCGGGAGCGCGATCGCGGCAAGGAGGCGGGGCGCCTCAATGCGCGCGGCGTCGAGCTTCGGCGCCAGGGTGACGCGACGGGGGCCGTTGCGGCCCACCGCGCCGCGCTGGAGATCGCGCAAGAAGCAGGCGACCCGAGCACGGAGGCGATGACCCTCAACAACCTCGGCCTCGCCCTCGCCCACACGGGGGATGAGCGCGCGGCGATCGACCACTTCGACGCGTCGGTCGCGATCCTCCGCGAGATCGACGACGCGCACCACGAGGGCCAGGTGCTGGCGAACCTCGGCTTCCTCCACGGCCGCAGCGGCCGCCAGGAGCAGGCGGTCTACTGCCTCGAGGCCGCGCTCGACAGGCTCGAACCTGACTCACGGGCCTTCCGCCACGTGCAGGAACAGCTGCGCCGCGCGAGCTAGCTCAGGGCGCCCGGCACGCCGAGATCGGCGACGTTCCGCCCGCTGCGGACATCGCCGTTGACGTCGTCAGCGAGAGCGGCCCGGTCAGGGTGCCGACGGGTTCATTGAAATTGCAGGGAATCCGCTCGTCAAGACCCCGGCCGTGGACGCCGAAGCCCGCGGAAAGGACGGACCACGAGCCTGCCGTCGCCTCGCCGGATGAGGACGTTCCTCGGTCCGCCGCCGGCCCCCCAACGGCAAACGATCGTGACGGGCGACCCCCGCTCCAGATAGACGCGACCGATCATTCCTCGGAAGAAGCCGACGCCCGGCGCAATGGCCCTACGTTGTACCGGCCTCTCTGGCGACCTCGGAGCCGGCGGCAACCGATTGGCCCTTTTGGACGACTGCTTTGCCCCCGATCAGCGTCACGTCACCGCGGCCGTCGCCGACGATTGCGTCCTCGTTTATCTGCGCGGACTCAGCGACGATCACGCGCTCGAGGGTGGCGCCACGGTCAACGCGCGTGTCGTGGAAGAGAACCGAATCGCGAACGACGGCTCCATCCGCGATCACGGCACCGGGCCCGAGGACGGAGCGTTCGACATGGCCGGCCACGATCGCACCGGGTGCCACCCAACTCGAGTCGATCCGAGCGGAGCTTTCGATTCGCGCCGGAGCCCGCTGCAGCCCGGCTGTCAGAATCGGCCAGCCGGGGTCATCGAGGACGAGCGGCGGCTCCGTCGCAAGCAAGTCCATATGCCCCTGCCAGTAGCTCAGCGGGGTTCCAACGTCGCGCCAATATCCATTCAGCTCCCAAGCGCGTGCGCGGCCCTCTGATACCAGCCGTGGGATCAACTCGTCACCGAAGTCCTGCAGTCCCTCCTCGCCGCTGTCCTCGTCGAGCTCGGCGAGGGTGTCCAGTAAGGTGCGTGTGTCGTAGAGAAAGATTTCCGTCGTGACGGTTCCGGTCTTGGGACGATCCGGCTTGTACTCGAAGCCGCTGACGATCTGATCCTCGCCGACCTCGAGCACGCCGTAGCGTGACGCGTCTTCGACCGGCACTTCCGTCGTCGCCATCGTCACGACCGCATCGCTCGCGAGATGCTCTTCGATGAGCTCCGTGTAGTCAGCCTTGTAGACGTGGTCGGCGGAGAGCACCAGAAGCAAATCAGGATCGAACTCGCCGATCAGCTCGCGGTTTCGCTGGAGCGCATCAGCGTTACCGGCGTACCAACCACTCTCACTGTCTCCGAGATAAGGGTGGACGATCCTGAAGCCGCCGCGTGTGCGATCGAGGTCCCAAGGGCGGCCGCCCGCCAGTTGGCTTGTCAGCTCATGAGGTTCGTACTGCTGGAGCACCCAAACGTCGTGCAATCCGCTGTGCACGCAGTTCGAGAGCGGAAAATCGATCAGACGGTACGTGCCGCCGAAAGGTAGAGCAGGCTTGGCGCGCTCCTCCGTCAAAGGGCCCAGCCGCCCGCCTTCGCCCCCGGCGAGGATCAGCGCCAGGACGCGTCCACGCCGCCGGCTTAGGGTCGACGGACTCAAGCCAAGCACGCTACCTGACCTGGCTCCAGCCGGATACCGTCTT
>JAICVP010000261.1 GCA_025935275.1 Thermoleophilia bacterium | reverse complement strand
TGCACCGAGGCCTTCCGGGCGGTGAGGATTGCCGCGCTCATCGCCGCTCCGCCTGCAGGATCGCCCTAGCCGGATTGCCGACGACGGTCTCCCCCGCCTCGACGTCGCGAGTGACGACGGCCCCTGCCCCGATCATGGCGCCCGCACCGACCCGGATGCCGCCGAGGAGAACAGCTCCCGACCCGATCGAGGCACCGTCCTCCACGAAGGTCCGAAGCAGCGTCCAGTCGTCCTCGTTCTGCAGCTCCCCGTCCGCGTTCGTCGAGCGCGGGAGCTTGTCGTTGATGAAGACCACTCCGTGCCCGACGAAGACGTCGTCCCCGATCTCGACGCCGGTGCAGACGAACGTGTGGCTCTGCACCTTGCAGCGCGCGCCGATCCGCGCGCCGGCCTGGATCTCCACGAAGGGGCCGATGCGGCTCTCGTCGCCGATGCTGCAGCCGTAGATGTTCGTGAAGGGGTGGACGATGACGCCTTCACCGAACTCGACGTCGTCGATCAGCCGAAAGGGCGCATCGTTGACGGGCGACTCAGCCACGGGCGAAGAACTCCTTGATCGCCTGGATCACCGTCACCAGGTGCTCCTCCGTCATGCCCGGGAAGAGCGGCAGTGACAGGCCCTCCCTCGACACCGCCTCGGCGACCGGGAAGGCGCCGACGCCATGGCCAAGCCAGCGATACGCAGGCGACAGGTGGGGCGGCTCCGGGTAGTGGCGCCCGGTCTGGATCCCCCGGCGGCTCAGGAACTCCTGCAGCTGGGCCCGCGACTCGGTCCTGACGACGAACAGATGCCAGACGGGGGTGCTTCCGCGCGCGACGGGCGGCATGCGGAGGTCCCCGAGCCCGTCGAGCTCGGCCAGATACGTCGAGGCCGCCTCCTGCCGGTTCGCATTCCAGCGGTCGAGGTGCGGAAGCTTCGCCGAGAGCACCGCTGCCTGAAGCGCATCGAGGCGCGACGTGAACCCTTCGAAGTCGTGGCGGTATTTCGCGCGCTGACCGTGCTCGCGCAGGGCGCGCACCCGTTCGGCGAGCTCGAGGTCGTCGGTGACGAGCGCGCCGGCATCGCCCATGGCGCCGAGGTTCTTCGCGGGATAGAAGCTGAAGGCCGCAGCCCTTCCGGCCGAGCCGGCGCGGATCCCGTCGCGCCGTGCGCCGTGGGCCTGGCAGGCGTCCTCGACGAGCGTGAGACCACGGGCCGAGGCGAGCGCCTCGAGGGCGACGACGTCGGCCATCTGGCCGTACAGGTGGACCGGCAGGATGGCACGCGTTCGCCTGGTGACCGCGGCCTCGGCCGCCGCCACGTCGATGTTGTCGTCGTCCTCGGAGACGTCGACGACGACCGGGCGCGCGGCTGTCTGCGAGACCGCCTCGAAGGTCGCCACGAACGTGTTCGCGGGGACGATGACCTCGTCGCCGCGTCCGATTCCCAGGGCGAGCAGCGCGAGACGAAGCGCGTCCAGCCCGCTCGCGAGGCCCACGGCGTGAGCGCTCTCGCAATAGGCGGCGAACTCATCCTCGAAGGCCTGAACGGCAGCGCCGCTCCCGAACTCGTTCCTGTCGATCAACGCTGAGGCGGCTGCGAGCACCTCGTCCTTGACAGCGGAGTTCACCGGCGCCAGGTCGAGGAACGGGACCGCGAGCGAGCTGGTCGAGGCGACCGATGCCATCACGCCCCTCCAAAGGCCGAGCGATACGCCTCGACGAGCTTCGGCGCGCCGACGTTCTCCCAGCGCAGGAGCTCCTCGAATCGCTCGCGCGCCGCGGCGCCGAGCAGTTCCGCGCGCCGGCCGTCGGCCAGCACGCCGTCGAGCGCCCTGGCGAGCGCCTCCGCACTCATGTCGTCCGCGTACGCGATCGTGTCGGAGCAAAGGCCTTCGGTCTGAGGAAGCCTGTGGGCGACGACGGGCGCCCCCGCCGACATGTATTCCACGAGCTTCACGAAGCTGGCGAGCTCGTTGAAGGCAGAGGCGGTTTCAGGCGCGACACACACGTCAGCGGAGCGGACGAGCGAGGCGATCTCGTCGCGCCGTCCGACCCAGCCGAGCCAGAGAAACGAATCGCCGATGCCGAGCTCGGCAGCCCGCTTCTCCGCGGCCGGACGAGCGGAGCCGTCGCCCGCGAGCACGACCTTGACGTCCTTCTCCTCGAGCAGCGCGATCGCTTCGATCAGGTGGACGAGGCAGTCCTGCTCGCCCATGGCACCGACGTAGGCCACGAGACGCCTCGCTTCCCCCCGCCAGCGTGGAGACGGTGCCGCGTTTGGAAGCGCCCAGCCGTTCGGAACGACGGCCGCCTGCCCGGCGAGCAGCTTGTTGGCGAGCGCACGCCGCTCGTATTCCGAGTTGGCGAAGACGGCGAGCGAGGCGCGCGAGAACGACGCGCGCTCGAGAACTTGGGCGAGCCAGGCCAACGACCGCATGACCGGCCCCGAGCCGTACTTCTCGGCGAGCAGAACCGGCGCGACATCGTGCTGGTCGAAGACGAAGCGCGGCTGGAAACCTTGAGCCATCCGGACGATCGGGCCGAGCAGCCAGAGGTTGTCCGGTGGATTGGCAGCGTGAATGACGTCCACGGGCGATCGCCGAGCGAGCCGGAACACGGCCCGGACGACGAGCGAGAACGACTTCGTCAGCTCGGAGATCTGGCCGAGCGCCCCCGCTCCCTCGGAGGGCAGCCGGTAGAGAGCGAGGTCGACGGCAGGGTCGGTTATCTCGCGCACCCGCTCGGGGTTTCGCGTGCCTCCCACGAGAGTGACGCGATAACCGGCGCGTGCCAGCGCCTCGGCTTCGGCGCGAGGCCGGATGTCGAGCTCGAGATCCGCGTTCTGGCTGACGACCGCCACGTGCGGCTTCGCGCCTGGCTCACGGGACAACTGTGGCCGCCTCTTGGTCGACGTCCAGGACTTTCACCCTCGCGCCTGCAAGATCGAGCGAGCGCTCCACGGCCTCCACGATGCGGACGACGTCGAGTCCGAGCTGCGCGTGCGACCGGGGCGTGAGGCCCTTGACAACCGCCAGACGGAAATCCTCGA
>JAICVP010000351.1 GCA_025935275.1 Thermoleophilia bacterium | reverse complement strand
CACGATCGGCTGCTTGCCGACCATGTCAAAGCTCACCCCGTAGATGACCATCTCCTGCATCGTGTCTGGGCCTCGCTCTGATTCTAGCCCGGTACTCGTGGTGCCCCGTCAGAGGCTGCCAAAACGGCGAGGGAGCCGATCACCTCATCCGAAACTCGGTCCAGCCGAGCAGTGGCCCGTAGTGCGGATGCAGCTTGGACCCGAAGGCCGCCCAGACATAGACGCGGTAGCGATCGCTTCGAAGCGAGTAGCGTCCTCCGTTGAATCTCCAGTTCGCGGGCAGCCGCTTGGCCGACCTCACGGGCCAGACGCTCAGGATCTTGCGCCCATCGCGCCACAATTGCATGTTGAAGAACGCGGCGTCTCGAACAAATGTCCAGTCGATAAGCGGCGGAGAGTTGTGGAGAGAGCCGAAGGCCGGCTTGAGGATCCTGCTCGCGCGCCCTTCTATTTTTGCCCCGGGCGACGCATTTTGCGCGCGGTCGACGGTTCGGAGCCTGTATTCGAACCGCGTGTCGTTCGGAACGGTGTCGTCGAGAAGCGTCGTTCTCTCCTTCCGGGTCGCAAGGAACCCCCACGACGAGGCGCCAACCTTCCTCCGCCAGATCAAGACGCGCTTGTAGTCGACGTCGGTGGGGTTGCGCCAGGAAAGACGCACCCACCCGTTACCGAAGCTCGACCTGAGCTGCCGAACCTGGCCCGGCGGGGTCGTGTCGACCACCCAGCTGAAGCTCGCAACGCTGATATTCCCGATCGAATTTGTCGCCTGCACGGTGAAGAGGTAGCTGCCGTCCCCGAGTTGCGTGTAGGTCTGCGGGCTCGTACAAGGGGCGAATGTTCCCGGCCCGGAGGGCCTATCCAGCTTGCAGGCGAGGCTCGACCCGTCGCTGGTCTCGAACGAAAAGCCGGCGCTCGTCTTATTGGTCAAAGCGCCGACGTTGGAGGTCAGAAGCGGGACAGCGGGCGCCGGGCCATGCTGAACGACGACGTCGAACCTCCTTGAAGCGCGGTTGCCCGAGCTGTCAACGGCGGAACAAGTGACCCTTGTCCTCCCGACCTGGAAGATCGAGCCAGAGCTCGGAGTGCAGCTGACGAGAGGGGCTGGATCGCCATTGTCGGTCGCCAGCGGGAGGTTGTACTGCACCACCGTCTCCGAGAGAGAATCCGGAACCTTGACGACCACGTCCTTGTGCGGCGACAGGAGAGGCCGCGTCGTGTCCACGACGGTCACCGTGAACGATCCCGACGACTGATTGCCGGCCGCATCGGTCGCCGTGCAATCCACGCTCGCCGGCGGCCCGAGATCGAAGAGGGAGCCAGAGGACCGCGAGCAGCTCAAATCCGGGGGCGGATCGAAATTGTCGGTCGCCGAGAAGGTCACAGCGGTCCCCAGCGGCGATGTCGCCTCGACGGTCTTGTCGCCTGGCAGCGAGGGGGGCGTCAAATCGACCGTCCACGTCCACGGTGCGGGTTCGCTCGTGGAGACTCCGTCCTCCGCCTGCACTGAGAACGAATGAGAACCCTCGGCGAGCGAGGAATACGTCCACGGGCTCGTGCACGCCTCCGTCAGTCCGTCACGCGTGCAGGTGAAGCTGACACCTGCGTCGGGACTCGTGAAGACGAAGGTCGCATCCGTCGCGTTCGTCGAAGACTTCGGTGCTGAAACGATCTCGGGCTTGGTGAGGATTTCCGCCGCGCCGGCGCTCGGACCGCCAAGAACGACGCACACGAGTGCGAGGAGGGCGAGCTTGGTCTTTGGCGTGGGGATCAATACTGGAGAAATACGAGAAGCAGGACCCCGGACATGAGCACGAGGACGACTGCAAGAGCGATGACGACCGGCCGCGGGCCCTCCGTGTGCCCAATCGAGACGGTGTTTGCGGGAACCGCGGAGGCCACCTGGCGCGTGTT
>JAICVP010000037.1 GCA_025935275.1 Thermoleophilia bacterium | reverse complement strand
GAACGGAGCGGCGCAGGAGTCGAACCTACCCAGCGTGGGGCTGCCACGCCTCACCGGTTTTGAAGACCGGCTGGGCCACCGGGCCCGTGCCGCTCCGCGGCAAACGTAGCTCAGGCAGTCTTGCGGCGCCGCAGCACGCGCTCGTCGCCCACGCGCCTGGTCAGGCCGTCCGCGTCGAAGCGTTCGAGCAGGAGCTGGGCGGGCTTGCGCCCGGTGCCCAGGAGGTCCCGGAAGCGCGCAAGCGTGATCGAGCCGGCGGACTCGCACTCTTCCTCCATGAGGCCTCTCGCCTTCTCGTAGGCCTCCGCGCCGAGCGCCAGGCCGTCGCCGACGCGCACCAGCCTTCCCTCGCGCTCGAGGAACGAGGCGAGCTCTCGGTCCTCCACGGCGATCGGCGTGAACCCGGCCGCCGCCAGCTCGGCCTCGAGCTCCTCGGCGGCCGCGGAGCGCTCTCCAAGGCTCGCGACTGCGCCGGGAAGATAGAGGCGTGCGCCGCGCCGCTCGACACCGGCGAGCGGCAAGACGTCTTTCGCCCAGGGCTCCGCGGGAATCGGAATGCCAGGGTCGAGAGGGTTGGCCGCTTCGATCCGGGCCCGGAGGTCCGAGCGGAGCTCCTCGAGCCACTTGCCGGAGAAGACCCAGCCGCCCGCGCGCTCGAGCCCGTTCGCCTCGCCGCCGAGGTGCTCCAGCTCCTCCGCCCGGACCGGAGCGTAAACCAGCGCCGCCAGGTCGCCGCGCTCCAGCAACTCGAAGCGCTCCGGGCTCGCGTGGCGAGGCGGGGCCGGGTCGAGGACGAGTCCGCCGCCCATCGTCGTCCGGTCGCGGAGGACGACCCGGTCTCCGCGCGCGGCGACGACCGGGGAGGAGAGGCGGAGCTGGGCCCAGCGCTCGCCGGCACGGACGACCCGCGCGTAGTGCTCCGAAGTGCCGTGGTGGACGTGCAGCCGCGTGCCGTCCGGGATCCCCTCGAGCTCGTCGAGAGCGACATCGAGGCGATACGACCTCGGATACACGCCGGGCGCCACGAGTGCGTCCCCCCGGCGCAGGTCGCTGCGCTCGACCCCCGGGAGGGCCACCGCGACCCGCTGGCCTGCATCCGCGCGCTCGACCGGGCGGTCGTGCACCTGCACGCTGCGCACACGGACGTTGAGCCCGGCCGGCTCGGCGCGCAGAGAATCTCCTTCGCCGACGGATCCCGACCAGAGCGTGCCCGTGGCCACGGTCCCGATTCCCCGCAGCGTGAAGACGCGGTCGACGTAGAGCCTGGCTGGGCCTTCGGCGCGTTCCTGTTCGGCCCGGTTCGCCGCGTTGCCGAGCGCGGTGCGGAGCTCGTCCAGGCCCTGCCCGGTCTTCGCGCTTGTGACGACGACCTGGGCGCCGGGCACGAGCTCTCGCGCCTCCTCCGCCACGAGCTCCACGAGGTCCGGATCGACGGCGTCGGCCTTGGTGATCGCGACGACGCCCTGCTCGATGCCGAGGAGCCGGATGATCGCCAGATGCTCGTGGGTCTGTGGCCGTGCTCCCTCGCCCGCATCCACGACCAGGAGGAAGAGGTCGATCCCACTTGCTCCGGCGACCATGTTGCGGACGAAGCGCTCGTGGCCCGGCACGTCGACGAGCGAGAGCCGGCTCCCGTTTGGGAGGTCGAGCGGCGCGTAGCCGAGGTCGATCGAGATCCCACGCGCCTGTTCCTCGGGGAGCCGGTCGGTGTCCTTCCCGGTCAGCGCCCTGACGAGCCAGGTCTTGCCGTGGTCGATATGGCCTGCGGTGCCTACCGTGAGCGGCATACGTTCACCGCCCGAGCCGCCTCCTCGACCTCGTCGTCGGTGAGCGTGCGGCAGTCGAGCAGGAGCACGCCGTCGCGCACGATGCCGATGACGGGCGGGTCGGCCCGCCGCAGCGGCTCGGCGAGGCCCTCTTCGAGGGCGCACGCGAAGCTCTCCAGATCGGTGGTCGGCAGCGAGCCGCCGCCGGCGCGCGCAACGGTGTGCTCGACCCGTCCTCCCGTCAGCTCGGCGAGGCGCTCGGCCCGCGAGCGCACGGCTTCGGCGGGCTCGCCGAGCATGCGCAGGACGGGTGTCTCCCTGCCAGAGCGGTAGAGACCGAGCGTGCCCTCGAGGGCGGCAAGAGTGAGCTTGTCCGCCCTGAGCGCCCGGTGCAGCGGATGCCTGCGGAGCCGCTCGACGAGGTCGGCGCGGCCGACGGCGATGCCGGCCTGCGGCCCGCCCAGGAGCTTGTCGCCGGAGAAGGTGACCAGATGGGCGCCGGCCGCGAGGCTCGCGGCGACGGTAGGCTCGCCGCCGATGTCGGGCAGGACGCCGGATCCGAGGTCGTCCACGAGCAGCACCCCGCGCTCCTCCGCGAGGCGGGCGAGCGTGCCCGGGTCGGGGCTGTCCGTGAACCCGACGATGCGGAAGTTCGACTGGTGGACCCGCAGGATCAACGCGGTTCGGTCACCGAGTGCGCGCTCGTAGTCCTCGACCCGTGTGCGATTCGTCGTCCCGACTTCCACGAGGCGCGCGCCCGAGCGGGCGAGCACGTCGGGGATCCTGAAGCCGTCGCCGATCTCGACGAGCTCGCCGCGTGAGACGAGCACGTCCCTCCCCTCGGCGAGCGCGGCGACTGCCAGGAGGACAGCGGCGGCGTTGTTGTTGACGACCAGCGCGGCCTCGGCACCGGTCAGCTCGCGGAGCAACGGGGCGACGTGATCCTGGCGCGACCCGCGCGCCCCTTCGTCCAGGTCGTACTCGAGGTTGGAGTAGCCCGCCGCTGCCTCGCGCACGCGCTCGAGCGCCTCGTCGGCCAAAGGCGCGCGGCCGAGGTTCGTGTGGACGACGACGCCGGTCGCGTTGAGGACGCGCCGGAGCCTGGGCGCTGCGATCTCCCCGGCCAGGGCGACGGTGCGGGCGCCGAGATCGCCGGGCTCGCCGCCGTCCCCGACCGACTCGCGGGCCTCCGCGAGCGCCGTCCGAGCTGCCGCGACCGCGAGCGCGTGGCCCCGCTCGGCCTCGAGCTCCGCGACGCGGGGATCCGCGAGGAGGTCGTTTACGCTGGGCAGTGCGCGCAAAGGATTCTCTTGCTGCATTTCGCCTGATGATACGCCGGGTTTGCAGCTAGTCTCCGAGGCCCATGACCGAGATCGCCGCACGCCTAGCGCGCCCCATCCAGCGTCTCGGAAAGCCGAGCATATTCTTCGTCGTGTCGGCGGTCGTGGTCGCGGTGCTGGGAGTGGCGCTCCTGGCCCGCGCGTACACCTTGCGGGACTCGGTTCTGCCCGGTGTCTCGGTGGCCGGAGTCGACGTCGGCGGGCTCGCACCAACCGATGCGCGGGCGCGGATCGACGAGGAGATCGGTGCTCGGCTCGACCAGCCCGTCGAGATCGTCGTGGGAGACAAGTCGCTGCGGGTGACTCCCTCGAACATCTTCCGGGTGGACGGCGCGGCGAGCGAGCAGGCCGCCTACGACTCGGCGCGTGCCTCTGTCTCGGCTCGGCTCGGCGCGCTCGCGGTTCCGTTCGCCATGCACAAGGACGTGCAGCCGGTGCTGCGCATCCACGAGTCCGGCCGCGCTGCGCTTGCGGACGAGCTGGCCGCGCTCACGAAGCGCGCCGTCTCCGCCCGGGTCGCCATGGAGGGCAAGGACGCGGTCGTCGTCCCGAGCCGGGAGGGCACGGCGATCGACGACGAGGCCGTCCTCGCCTCGCTCCGCGAGACTGCGCTCGCCGGCCTCCCGTCCTTCGACGTCCAGCTCCAGAGCGTCGAGCCGGCGATCTCCACCGAGGCGGCCGAGCGCGCGGCGACCACGGCCCGCACGATCACGGCGGGACCGGTGAAGCTCGAGCTCGAGGGTGACGGCGACATCGGCCAGCTCGGGCGGCTCCAGCTCGCCTCCCTCATCCGCTTCGAGCCGAAGGCAGGCGCGGTGAACGTCGTCCTCGACCCGGCAAGCGTCGAGCGCAAACTTCATCCGCTCGTGAAGCCGTTCACGGACAATCCGGAGGACGCCACCTTCCGCGTCTCCGGCGCCCGCGCGTACGTGATCAAGTCGAAGAACGGAACGACCCTGGACGTGCAGGGCGCCCAGCGCGCGATCTACGAGGCGGGCACCGGTCCGGGCAACCGGAGGGCGATGCTCGGCCTGACGACGTTGCGGCCCGAGCTGACGACCAAGGACGCGAAAGCGCTCGGGATCCGGGAGGAGATCTCGACCTTCACCACCGACATGGGCGCCTCGTCGTCGAACCGGATCTGGAACGTGCACCTGCTCGGGAACTATCTGGACGGCACGATCCTCGAGGCGGGCCAGACGTTCTCCTACAACGAGGTCGTCGGCCCGCGCACGATCGAGCGCGGCTTCCGCGAGGGGCAGATGATCTTCGGCGGCGTCCTCATCCCCTCGATCGGCGGCGGCGTCTGCCAGACGGCGACGACGATCTTCAACGCCGCTTTCGAGGCCGGGCTACCGGTGAAGGAGCGGCACAACCACTCCTGGTACATCAGCCACTACCCGCTCGGTCGCGATGCCACGGTGTCATGGGGAGGCCCGGACCTCGTCTTCAGGAACGACCTGAAGCACGCGATCCTCATCGACGTCAGTTATACCGACGCCACGTTCACGGTCACCTTCTACGGGTCGAAGCAGGGCCGGAAGGTGAGCTCGACGACCTCGAGCCCGTCGAATCACACGCAGCCGACGATGCAGTACGCGATCGACCCCACCGCGACCGCCGGCTCGGAGACGGTGGTCGCCGGCGGCGGGCCCGGATTCGACGTCAACGTGCACCGGAAGGTCTACGAGCACGGGAAGCTCATCCGCGAGGACGACTTCTTCACGCGCTACACCCCGCAGAACCCGACCACGGTGTACGGACCCGGCGGCGATCCGCCCGGTCCCTACATCATCCTCCCGACTTCGGGTTGATTCAGTGGCCCAACCGGCCACCTCTGCGGGTGACGGGCCCCTGCAAGGCGTCGCCATGCGGCGTCCTGGGTCGGATCCGTACTTTTCAAGTACGAACCCTCCCTGCGTCCTAGCCTCGCTTGCTTTTCGGAGCCCGGCATCACCGCCAAGTGACCGGCTGAACCACTAAGCTGCCGCCGGCATGAGGCCGGAAGCAGCCACTCTTCGACTCGCGGTCTTTCCGCGTTCGAACCTGCTCACGGATGTGCTCCTCATTCTCGGCGGTGCGGGCTTCGTCGCGCTCGCGGCGCAGGTGTCGATCAGCCTCCCGTTCACGCCTGTGCCGATCACGGGCCAGACGTTCGCCGTCGTCCTCGTCGGCGCGACGCTCGGCACGCTGCTGGCCGTCGCCAGCCTCGGCGTCTACATCTTCGTCGGCGCCCTCGGCGCCCCCATCTATGCCGACCAGACGCACGGCTGGGATGTGCTCACGGGCCCGACCGGCGGCTACATCATCGGGTTCGTGTTCGCGGCCGCGCTGACGGGCTTCCTAGCGCGGGAGCGGTGGGACCGCCGGTTCTCGTCGGCCGTCGCGGCGATGCTCTCGGGCAACGTCGTCATCTACCTGTTCGGGCTGCCGTGGCTCGCGGCCAAGCTCGACACGGGGCTCGAGGACACCCTCGAGGCGGGCCTTTACCCGTTCGTCGTCGGGGACTTGCTGAAGCTGTACCTCGCCGGTGCGCTGCTGCCCGCTGCCTGGGCGCTCGTGCGCCGCTTCAAGGGTTAGCGGCAGCACACCCGGGTACCCCTTCCATACAGAGAAAACGACTGATTGGAGGGGTCATTCGTGGCAACCGTCACTGAATCGATCACCGTTAACTGCCCCAGCACAACCGTCTACGACCAGTGGACGCAGTTCGAGGAGTTTCCCCGCTTCAT
The DNA here is from genome assembly GCA_025935275.1 of Thermoleophilia bacterium. Classification (GTDB taxonomy): domain Bacteria; phylum Actinomycetota; class Thermoleophilia; order Gaiellales; family Gaiellaceae; genus DATEOR01. The sequence goes on along the minus strand of JAICVP010000037.1, from coordinate 6,198 downwards.
GGAGGCCGTCGAGTCCGTCACTCAGACGGACGACACGCACCTCCATTGGGTCGCCGAGATCGCCGGCAAGCGTCATGAGTGGGACGCCGAGATCACCGAGCAGAGCCCCGACAAGGGCATCGCGTGGCGCGCGCTCGACGGCCACTACAACTCGGGCCATGTCTACTTCGAGCGGATCGACGACAACACCACCAAGGTGACCGTCGAGATGGAGCACGAGACCGAAGGCATGGTCGAGGCGCTCGGGTCGGCGCTCGGCGTCGACAGCCGCCAGGTCAAGGCCGACCTGGAGCGGTTCAAGGAGTACATCGAGTCGCGCGGCACCGAGACCGGCGCCTGGCGCGGCGAAGTGCAGTCGGGCGAGCGCGTCCGCTAGCGCTCAGCTAGTTACTGCGCGTCGGCTTTGGCGGGGGAGGTCGGCGGCTGCTCGTTGAGCCGGTTCTCGTAACCGGCAACGACAGTCGCCACCGTCTCCGCCGGGTCGTCGCTCACGTAGAGCAGGTCGACGTCCTCCTCGGAGATCATTCCTTCGCGGAGGAGCCGGCCCCGGGCCCAGAGCAGGAGCCCCTCCCAGTAGTCGGAGTCGAAGAGGACGACGGGGAAGTGCACCACCTTCCCGGTCTGGATCAGCGTCAGTGACTCGAAGAGCTCGTCCAGGGTCCCGAAGCCCCCAGGAAAGATCACGAACCCCTCCGCCGCCTTCACGAACATCGTCTTCCGCGCGTAGAAGTGGCGGAAGGTCAGATTGACATCGAGATACGGGTTCGACCCCTGCTCGTGCGGCAGCTCGATGTTGAACCCCACCGAGAGCCCGCCGCCCTCGCGAGCCCCCCGGTTGGCGGCCTCCATGATTCCCGGCCCGCCGCCGGTTACGACCGTGAACCCGGCTTCGGCAAAGCGGCGCCCGACGTCGACCGCCGCCTCGTAGTACGGGCTGTCTTCACGGACCCGCGCCGAGCCGAAGATGGTGACCGCCGGCTTGGCGAGGTCGGAGACGGCCTCGAATCCTTCGAAGAACTCGTCCGCGATCTTGGCGACGTGCTTGCGCTCGGCGCCGTCGTCGCTCTGCAGGAGCCGCCGGTCGTCCAAGCTAAAACGTGCGCTCGACGTGAGTCGCCGTCATCGCCACGGCGAGGAAGACGGCGAGCCCGATGTACACGGCTCCTGCCGTAAGCCGCTGCGAGGTGGTCACCTTGTAGTAGGCGGCCGCAGCAGGATTGTCGCGCTCCTTCCACCGGCGCCACAACTCGACCGCCCCGAGCGCGAGGATGAGGATCAGCACCGGGTTCGGATGCCAGAAGGCGAGGGCGACGAGGCCGGCGAGGCCGACCGCCCAGAGCGCGGGGTGCACGGCGGCGACCGCGCGCCCGCCGTCGAGCGGTACCACGGGCAGGAGGTTGAAGAGGTTCAGGAAGAAGCCGGTGAAGGCCAGCGCGATCAGCAGGGGGGAGTCGAAGGCCTCGCCCAGCCCCCAGACGGCCAGGGAGCCGAGCGTCCCGAGGATCGGCCCGGCCAGCGCGACGCGCGCCTCCTTCCAGGCGTCGGCAGGCATCTGCTTCATGCCGACGACGGCGCCGAGGAACGGGATGAAGAGCGGCGCCGAGGCCGGCACCCCCTGGCGGCGCAGCTCGAAGACGTGGCCGAGCTCGTGCACCAGGATCAGGAGCACGAAGCCGGCCGCGAAGCGCCAGCCCCAGATCCACGCGTAGGCCGCGATGGAGACGAGCATCGTCGCCGACGTCGCGAAGATCTTGAACTTGAAGAGCGCGAGCGCGAGGAACTTGAACTTCGCCAGGATCGCGCCCAGCGCCGCGAGCGGCGCGATCAGCTTCTTCCCGATCTCCTTCCAGCGAGGCTCGGGATGGATGGGCTTGTACTCACGCTGCGGCTCGGGCTCGTAGAGCGGATAGTCCGGCTCGTGCTGGGGTGCGAATGGTCCCACGTCAGATTCATCGTAGCCAGCGCCCGCTGCCTTGAATCGCGCTCGGCGTCAAGACTGGACGCCTACGCCGGCTGCGCCGACGCATTCCCCGCTACGAGCCCCGCCGGATCCACTCCTCGCCGCCTCGTAGACCTCCTTCTTCCGGAGGTTGAGGCCGCTTCATCCTGGCCTGCGGCGAACCGAAAGAGTCTCCATTCCGCGGCTTTTGCGTCTGACTGCGTCTGGCTGCCCTGAGAGTCGCGAGAAACGACGCTGCGCAGGATGTACACACCCGGTACCCGGAGGCCGATCAGTCGCAGCGAATCCCTCCGGTCGCTTCCCCTCGCGACTGCCGCCTGCAATGGGCTGCTGCTCTATCGCCCGGCCTCGGCTCAGCGCGCTGTCGACGTCATGGTGTGCCAGCCTCCCTATCAATCGGCAGGCCAACCAGGTTGTTCCGAACGCTACGCGACTCGTAGATTCGCTCCGAACGAATCCCATGACAGGAGGGAAGGAATGACAATCTTCGGGAGAACGCTGGGAATGCTGCGGTTCGTCGTCGTAGTCGGATGCTTCGCAATCGCCGGTGTACTCACCGGCACTGCGAGTGCGGAGCCGGACGTCGGGAATGCGATCACTGTCAGATTCTTCGACTGCACCGGCCCGGCGGGGACGCCTGAATCGTTCGACATTGAGAAGGTGCAAAACCCCAGCGTCGCGGCCCATGTCGTCGGCTCGACCGTCCTCTTCAAGCGAACGTCGCTTTTCGTTCCTTCAACGGGAGAGAACGTCATCTGGGGGCCGAAGGACGTCGGCGAGGCACTCATCACGTGCAGCGCCATTGCCCCGAGCGGAAGACTGGTCATCGTGACGGGGTTCTTCACCGGGCCGTAGGCAGCGATGGACCGAGCGTGCGGCGCGAGCGGCTCCGCACGATCACATGTCGATGATGAAGGAGGAAAGGTTGATGAAGCTCGTACTCGTGATGGCGGCTTCCTTGGTTGCGGCACTAGCCGTCGGAGCGACGGCACAGGCTGAGCCGGGAGGACCGGATGGAGCGAATCTGCAACTGCACTTTTTCGACTGCACGGGGCCAGCGGGAACACCCACGAGTTTCGACGCGGAGTTTCAAGTACACGGAGCCGCCTGGCATCTGACGGATAGCCGGCGGATTTTCGAAGCGATGATCGGCTTCGACGAAACCGCGAATACGCAGGTTGTGGTGACTCCTGGCTTTGACGTCAATGCCGTGCCAGCCGTGACGTGCCGAGTCGTCATCAATGAACACGTGTTCCGCGTTACCGGAGTCCTGACGCCTGCGGGCCGCTGATGAGGAGCGTTGAGTGCGCAGACCCCCACCTCGTGGCGGGGCAAGCGCCCGAAGCGCCTAGAAGCAGAGAGCGGGAGCGTTGCGATGCCTCAGCCTCGCCGCGGGCCCGTCGCACTGGCGAAGAAGTAGGCCTGGACGCAGCCGGACGCGTAGAGAGGCCCCTCAGCGGGGTCTCTCTCTTTGCGCTTCACTTCCTCGGCGCGCCCGGTTAGGCTGGAAGCCCCCTGGAGCGGGACCGCAGCCCCTCCAGGAGACCGGCACCCCCAGATTCCGCGCCGGTCATCTCCCGGACGGCCGACGCGTGGACCCCTGCGTCGGTCGTCTTTTTCGTGTCTAGGGCTCCAGGTCGACCAGGTTCCCCGGGTCCATCGCCTCCCACGTGGCGATGACCTCGCGCAGGCGTGCGGCGTCCACGTCGAAGACGCGGATGGTGTCGCCCTCTACCCTCTCCAGGGCGAAGATCCCGCTGTTGCGCAGGAAGACGAGCAGGTCGATCTGGCGATCAGGATCGTGGAGGCGTATGAGCACGCGGGCGCCGGGGGGTGGGACGGCGGCGGGAATCTACAGTTGTCAGCGGCGGGCGAGATGGCGCAAATCTCCACGATTCCTTCGCCGAGGCCTGTAGGGCCTCAGGAGGCGACCCAGCGCCTTGCTACGAGCCCCTCCCGATCCACTCCTCGCCGCCTTCGTAGACCTCCTTCTTCCACAGCGGCACCGTCTCCTTGAGCGTGTCGATCGCCTCCTTGCAGGCGGCGAGCGCATCCTGGCGATGCGGGGCGGACACGGCGATCGCCACGCTCGCTGCCCCGATCTCGCAGACGCCGACGCGGTGCGTAATGGCGACGGCGCAGAGGTCGTACCGTTCCTTCAGGCGTTCGGCGAGGTCGCTCATGACCTTCTCGGCCATGCCCTCGTAGGCCTCGTACTCGAGGCGCACCACGTCACGGCCACGCGACTCGGCGCGGACGGTGCCGAGAAAGGTGGCAATCGCCCCCGCGCGCTCGTCCTCGACCTCCCTGACGACGGCGGGGAAATCGATGGGATCCTCGGTGAGCTGAAACCCACCGCCCGAGACCGGCGGGATGAGCGCAACCTCGTCCCCGTCCGAGAGGGCGCTCCCTCGCTCGACGTAGATGCGGTTGACGGCGAACACCAGGCCGCTCGGCTCCTGTCCGAGCCCCAGCGTCGGCCAGACGTCCTCGACGCGCGCCCCGTCCTCCAGCTCGAGCTCCCGCCGTCCGGTGCCTGCGTGCTCGCGCAAGCCCGCGAAAAGCCTCACCGTCACTCGCATGGGCGTTAGCCTAGAGGCGATGGCGAAAGCCGAAGACCGCCGCGAGACCGACTCGGGCATCGAGGTCAAGCCGGTCTACACGGCCGAGGACGTCGCCGCCGCGGAGGCGGGGCGGCCCGGCGAGTACCCGTTCACCCGCGGGCCGTACCCGGACATGTACCGCGGCCGGCCCTGGACGATCAGGCAGTACGCAGGGTTCGCGTCCGCCGAGGAGACGAACGCCCGCTTCCGCTACCTGCTCGAGCGCGGGCAGACCGGGCTCTCGGTCGCTTTCGACCTGCCGACTCAGCTCGGTCTCGATTCCGACGACGAGCGGGCGACAGGGGAAGTCGGCCGCACCGGCGTCGCCATCGACTCGCTCGCCGACATGGAGATCCTCTTCGACTCGATCCCGCTCGGCGAGGTGTCGACCTCGATGACGATCAACGCACCCGCCGCGCTTCTGCTCCTCCTGTACGAGCTCGTGGCCGAAGGTCAGGGAGTTCCGGCCGCCGAGCTGCGCGGCACGGTGCAGAACGACATCCTCAAGGAGTACGTGGCGCGCGGGAACTACATCTTCCCGCCGCGCCCTTCGATGCGGATCACGACCGACCTCTTCGCCTACTGCGACGAGCGGCTGCCGAAGTGGAACACGATCTCGATCTCGGGGTACCACATCCGCGAGGCGGGCTCGACGGCCGTGCAGGAGCTCGGCTTCACGCTCGCCCACGGGATCGCGTACTGCCAGGCGGCCGTCGACGCGGGCCTCTCGCCCGACGAGTTCGGGGAGCGGCTCTCCTTCTTCTTCAACGCCCACAACCACTTCTTCCAGGAGGTGGCGAAGTTCCGTGCGGCGCGGACGCTCTGGGCGCGGATCATGAGCGAGCGCTTCGGGGCGACGAACCCGAAGGCGCAGGCGCTGCGCTTCCACGCGCAGACCGGCGGCTCGACGCTGACCGCCCAGCAGCCCGAGAACAACATCGTGCGGGTCGCGATCCAGGCGCTCTCGGCGGTGTGCGGAGGCGCGCAGTCGATCCACACGAACGGGTACGACGAGGCGCTCGCACTGCCGTCGGAGCGAGCCGCGCGCATCGCCCTGCGGACGCAGCAGGTGCTCGCGCACGAAGCGGGCGGAACCGACACCGCAGATCCGCTCGGCGGCGCCTATTTCCTCGAGACGCTCACCCGCGAGCTGGAGGAGCGGGCGTGGGCCCTGATCGAGCGCGTGGACGAGCTTGGAGGCGCGGTCGCCGCGATCGAGCAGGGGTTCACGCAGCACGAGATCGAAGATGCGGCCTACGAGCACGAGCGGCGGTTGGAGAGCGGCGAAAAGGTCCTGGTCGGCGTGAACCGATTTGTCGAAGAAGAGGGCGGCGAGATCGAGCTCCACCGGCTCGACCCGGCTGCAGAGGGGCGGCAGCTCGAGCGCACGGCCCGCGTCCGTGCCGAGCGCGATGCGAGCGCGGCCGAGGCGGCGCTGGGTCGGGTGCGCGACGCAGCGCACGGTACCGAGAACCTTTTTCCTCCGATGCGAGAGGCGCTCGCAGCCTGTTGCACCGTGGGTGAGATCTGCAACGCGCTGCGCGAGGAGTTCGGCACGTACGACGCCCAGCACGCGCCGTGACGCTCGAGGACGACATGGTTCTCCTGCGGCCGCTCGAAGAGGCCGATGTGCCG
>JAICVP010000311.1 GCA_025935275.1 Thermoleophilia bacterium | reverse complement strand
TCGCTGCCGGTAGCCGTTGACCCGGAAGCGCCCGAGCCCCTCGGCCAGATACGCGGTGTCGAGCTCTCCGGCGGTGTAGAAGTGCTCGCGCTTCGCCGGCGTGCGCTCGGTGACCATGGTGAGCACGGTCTCGAGGTCCGAATCGGTCAGGAGTCGTTCCTCCATAGGAGTCAGAGCCCCGTCCACACGGGCCATCGCCGGCGAGGCGATCTTCAGGTGCATATCGCTCCCGCCGAGCTCGATCAGGCGTGCGAGAAGGCCGTCCAAGTCCATGGTCGCCCAGCCCCTATCGGCGGGCCTCCGAACGCTCTTTAGCCAGGAAGGGTGACGTCAGGCAATCGCTACAATGCGGGCCGCCGCGGGGGAGTTCCCGAGCGGCCAAAGGGGACGGGCTGTAAACCCGTTGGCTCTGCCTTCAGAGGTTCGAATCCTCTCTCCCCCACTGGGCATCTCCGCACGCAGAGAGGAGAAAGGCCCCGCGGCGAGCGGGGCCTTTCAGCCGGGCGACGCCGGACCTAGGACTTGCGGGCGGCTGCGCGGCCGCCCTTGCGGCCGGCGGCCTTCTTCTGCGCGGTCGTGCCGCCCTGCTTCGAGCTCCCGCCCGAGCCGGACTTCTTGCCGCCGCGCGAAGAGGCTCCGGGCGAGTTGGCGATCTTCGCCGCCCGCTCCTTGGACATGCCCTTGTCCTTCAGCGCCTCGTACTGCTTTTCGTTCTTGACGTTTGCTTTCTTGCTCGGCATGCCGGTGGACTACCCGGCCGGACCGCGTTCAAACGGCTAGGGCTCGGTGTGGACGACGACGTCCGCGATCTCCCTGTGCGTCCGCCGGATCCGCTCCTCCACCTCGCTCGCGAGCGCGTGGGCCTCGGAAAGCGGGCGGCTCGGATCCATCGAAACGGTGAGGAAGGCGACGAGGCCGACCTCGGTGTTCAGAAGGCGAAGCTCACGCGGCTCCGCGCCGGTCGCCTCGACGACGATCTGCCGAAGCGCCTCGGCTTCGGCCGCGCGCTCCCCCTCCGGCACGGGGCGCGCGGCTGCCGGCTCCGTCAGCGGCTCGAGGTGCGTCTGTACGGCGTCCACCTCGGGTAGCAGCTCGAGGATCTGGTGCTCGACCGCCGAGGCGACCTCGTGTGCCTCCTCGAGGGAATAGCCGCCGGGGAGCTTCAGATGGAGCGAGATCTCGGTTCGACCGCCGACCTCGAGGACGACGATGTTGTGCACCTCGCGCACGCGAGGCTCCCGCAGCGCGGCTGCATAGGCGCGCTCCCTGAGCGCTTCCGCCTCCTGGGGCTCGACGTGGACGATCACGTCGGCCCCGGGAACGGCCTCCTCGACCGCCCGCTCGACGGCATCGGCCGCCGCGTGCCCCTGCTCCACGGCCGCGCCGTGCGGAACCCCGATGACGACGTCGGCGAAGTGGCGCCCGGCGGCTCGGCGCATCCGGAGACGGCGGAGCTGTACGTCCGGCCCGAGCTCCTCGATCGCGGCCAGCGCCGCCTCCCGGGCGGTGGCAGGCGTTCGGTCCATGAGGACGTCGACATTCCCCTGGATGAGGCGCGAGGCCGCAGTCAGCACGAGGACGCTGACGAAGAGCGCGGCGATGGCGTCGCCCTCCGGATAGCCGGCGCGCGCGGCGAGGAGGCCGACGAGGACCGCGAGCGAGCCCGTGAGGTCTCCTCCGAAGTGCAGGACGTTCATGGCGAACGCAGCGCTCTGGTAGCGGCGCGCTGCGCGGAAGGAGACGTAGGCGCGGCTCGCGTCGACCACCAGGACGATGCCGATGACGCCCAGCGCGAAGGCGTCGACATGGACGCTGTGCCCGCCCTCGACGAGCCGGAAGACCGCGCTTGCCGCGATCACGAGCGACGCGACGACGAGGATCGCCGCCTCGGCGAGCGCGCCGAGGTTCTCCGCCTTGCCGTGCCCGTAGGCATGCGTGGCGTCGGGCGGCCGGCCGGCGACCCCGACGGCGAAGAAGGTCAGGAGCGCCGCGACGAGGTCCGTCCCCGAATGGGCGGCTTCGGAGAGCAGGCCGAGGCTGCCGGAGTGAATTCCCGCCGCGAGCTTGAGCACGATGAGCAAGAGCGCGGCGAACACCGAGACGAGAGCGGTGCGGCGCTGGGGCGACATGGGGGGGAGCGTAGGGCACGTTCCACGCGCGTGGCTATCCTGTGGGCATGGCTGACCCCCCGGCCGCCGAAGGCTCCTACGAGATCGTCTGCCCGCATTGCAGCAAGCCTTTCGAGGCCGAGCTCATGACCGGCGGGTCCGATCGGCACGTGGGGTTCAAGTGCCCGCACTGCCGGCTCTTCGTCGCCTACGAGCGGGCCGGCGTCGAC
>JAICVP010000264.1 GCA_025935275.1 Thermoleophilia bacterium | reverse complement strand
GAAGAGCGCGTCGACCGCGACCTCGCCGCCGCCAGGCTCGGCGAACGGAATCTTCAGCTTTCGTGCGCGCTCGAGGTTCTCTTTGGCCTCGCCGGCGATCTTTTCCTCGCTGCCTGCAAGCACGATTTCGACAGCCCTGCCGGCTTCGTGGAGCTTCCGCGCGACGACGAAGCCGTCCCCGCCGTTGGCGCCGGTGCCGCACCACACGGCGACGCTCCGCGCATCGGGATAGCGGCGGAGCACTGCCTCCGCGGCGGCGCTCCCCGCCCGTTCCATCAGCTCGAGCATCGGGCCGTCGTGGGCCTGCTCCGCGGCCCGCATCTCTTCGGCGGTGTAGAGCGGCTCAGTCCACATCGACGTCGCGCACGACGCACACCGCGGCGGCGAGCTCACGGGAGTGCGTCATCGAGAGGTCGAGCTCCCCGGCCTCGTTGCGCCGCGCCCAGTCGGCCACGCGGCCCGTGAGCCTCACGCCCGGCTTCGGCCGGCCGGAGATCTCGACGTCCAGCCAGGCGAATGCCCGGGCGACGCCGAACCCGAGCGCCTTCCCGACGGCCTCCTTGCCGGCGAAGCGGGCGGCGTAGTGCTGCGGCGGATTCGGGCGCGAATCGCAGTAGTCCCGCTCGGCCTGGGTGAAGACCCGCTCGCGAAACGACGGGTAGCGCTCGAGCGTGCGCCTGATCCGGGCGATCTCGATGAGGTCGAGACCGACCTTCACGAGCCGTCGAGGTAGGCCGGCAGATCGGCGATCGAATCGACCACGGCGTTGGGCTGCGGCTCCGCCTCCTTCAGGGCGGCGGGCCTGAACTTGCCGGTGCGGACGAGGACGCCGCGCATGCCGATCGCCTTCGCGCCCCCGATGTCTGCCTCGACGTCGTCCCCGACCATCACGGCCTCGGCGGGCGTGGCCTCCACCTCGGCCAGAGCCGCCTGGAAGTACGCGGGGGTCGGCTTGCCGACCACCTCGGCCTCGACCCCGGCTGCATATTCGAGCCCAGCGACGAACGCGCCGGAGTCGAGGAGCGGGCCGCGGTTCGTCTGCCACCACTTGTTCTTGTGCAGGCAGACGAGGCGCGCGCCCTCGCGGAGCTCTGCGTAGGCCTGGTTCAGGCGGTCGTAGGAGAAGACCTCGGCAGTCTCGTCACTCTCGTCCGCCCCGCCGAGGAGCACGGCGTCTGCGCCGTCCTCCACGAGCTCCACGTACTCGGCCAGGTCGTCACGGATCGAGCTCATCGTCAGCGCGAGCACGCGCTTGCCCTGCAGCAGCTTCCCCGCGGCGAGCGGGGTCGTCGTGATGTCGTCGCTCTCGAGGTCGAAGCCGATCGACTGGAGCTCGTCCGCGAGCACGCTGCGGGCCCGTGTCGTGTTGTTCGTGACGAAACGGAGGCGATGGCCCTCGTCGCGGAGCGCGGTAACCGCCTCCGGCGCGCCGGGCACCGCCTCGCCCGAAACGTGCAGGACGCCGTCGATGTCCAGCAGAATCGCGGTCATCGCACGCGAGTCTATTCAGGTGCTGAGCCGACTGGCGATCCCGCTGGACGAGATCGGCTTTCGCTATTCACGCTCCAGCGGGCCCGGAGGGCAGCACGCGCAGAAGACCGAGACACGGGTCGAGGCGCTGTTCGACGTGGACGCCTCGCAGACGCTCTCCGCTGCTCAGAAGGAGCGCCTGCGGAAGCGTGTCGGCCCCGTGGTCAGGGCGGTCGCGCAGGACGAGCGGAGCCGGACGCTGAACCGGGAGCTCGCGCTCGACCGGCTGGCGGCGGCGATCCGGGCGGGCCTCAGGGTCGAGCGGAAGCGCCGGCCGACGAAACCCTCGGCCGCGGCGCGCGAGCGGCGGCTGGAGGAGAAGAAACGTCGCGGGAGGGCGAAGAAGCTGAGACGCCCACCGGACGATGCCTGACGGTCCTGGCACGGACCGTGACAGACACGCGCGACCGCGAACGGTAGGGTCGGACCCGGAGGGAGGCTCGCGGTGGCCCCGGGGCACCTGTCCTATTCGACCGTGACGGTCTTGGCCAGGTTGCGCGGCTGATCGATGTTGAGACCCCGGAGCCGCGCAATTCGATACGCGAGCAGCTGAAGCGGGACGACCGCGAGTGCCGCCTGCAGGAACGGATGCGTCCTCGGGACGTAGACCACATCGTCCGCGTGGTGCTGGATGTCCTCGTTGCCATCGGTTGCGATCGCGATCACGTCCGCCCCGCGCGCCCGCACCTCCTGGATGTTGGAAACGACCTTGTCGTAGACGTGCGAGTCGGTCGCGATGCAGACCACGGGCGTCTGCTCGTCGAGCAGTGCGATCGGCCCGTGCTTCATCTCGCCGGCCGAGTAGGCGTCGGTCGGGATGTAGGAGAGCTCCTTGAGCTTGAGCGCCCCCTCGAGGCAGAGAGGCAGCCCGATGTGCCGTCCGAGGTAGAGGAAGAAGGGGGCCTGGTAGTGACGCTGTGCGATCTCCTCGATCGGATGGTCGCCGTCGAGGTACGCGCCGATCTTCGCGGGGAGCGCCGAGACCTCGTCGAGCAGAGTCTTGATCTCGTCCTGCGGCAGCGTGTTTCGCGCCTGCGCGAGGTGCAGAGCAAGCATGTACAGCAGGGTCACCTGCGCCGTGAAGGTCTTCGTCGCCGCGACGCTCATCTCGATCCCCGCGCGCGTGTAGAGAACGCGGTCGGCTTCCTGCGTGATCTGCGTCCCCATCATGTTCGTGATCGCCAGTGTTCTCGCGCCGCTCTCCCGCGCGAGGCGCAGCGCGTGGACGGTGTCGCGCGTCTCGCCTGACTGCGAGATGCCGACGACGAGGGTGTCCTTGGTGAGCACCGGGTTCCGGTAGCGCCACTCGCTTGCGATGTCGGGCTCGCACGGCAGGCGCGCCCACTCCTCGATCACGTACCGACCGACGAGGCCCGCGTGATAGGCGGTGCCCGTGGCGAGCACGACCATCCGCCGCAGGTTCTGCGTCTCGAGCCCGGTCAGCCCGATGTCGTCGAAGTCCAGCGTGTCGCCGCGGATCCGTTCGCCGATCGT
>JAICVP010000279.1 GCA_025935275.1 Thermoleophilia bacterium | reverse complement strand
GCGGGCCCGCATCCCGCCGCGTGATGGCGACGATCTTGCGGCGCACGGGAGACGCGTCGACGACCTCGACCTCGGCCAGCGTCCCGGCCTCGAGCTCGTCCGCGACGGAGGTCTGAGGCAGGAGCGCGACGCCGAACCCCTTCTCGACCATCTTCTTGGCGGCGTCGATGTTGTCGAGCTCCATGCGGCCCGCCGGAGAGACGCCCGCCCTGACGAAGAGGGCGCTCGTCAGGTCGTGGTAGCTCGAAGTGCGGTCGAACTGGACGAGCTGCTCGTCGGCCAGGTCCTTCATGCGGATCCGGCCCTCCCCGGCGAAGGGGTGTGCCGGCTCCACGACGAGGATCAGCCGGTCCTCGTAGAGCGGCGTGCTCACGATGTCGGGGTGCTGCAGGGCGCGGACGAGCCCGAGCGTCACCTGCTCCCGCAGGACGAGGTCGAGGATCTCCTCCGAGTGGCCGGTGCGCACGCTGACGGAGACGCGCGGGTAGCCCTCGGAGAAGCGCTTGAGGAGGGCAGGGAGGACGTACGTCGACACCGCGGGCGCCGCGCCGATGGTGAGCCGGCCGGCGCCGCCTCGCTCGAGAGCGTTGACCTGCATGCGCCCGTCGGTGAGCGTCTCGAGCGCGCGAACGGCGTAGGGAAGGAACGCCTCGCCCGCGTCCGTGAGCCGCATGCCACGCGGGCCGCGGACGAAGAGCTCGGCGCCGAGGTCGGACTCGAGGCCCTTCAGCCGGGCGGTAAGCGCAGGCTGGGAGATGAAGATCGCCTCGGCCGCCCGGCTCACGCTCTGCCGCCTCGCCGTTTCGACAAAGGCCGTGATCTGGTTCAACAGCATGTATAGATATTAGTGATGACGATGATCGAAACAAATCATTGTGTAAATATCGGACGGAGAGGTACCTTCAATTCATGGAAGCTGCGGTCACCTTCGACTTCGAAGCGCCCGAGCGCGAGGACGACCCAGAGCCTCAGCGCCGCCTCTCTTTTCTGAGCACCTCGGAAATCGCGGATTGCACCTGTCCCGAATGGTGCGAGCGCGATCACGACCGAGACTAGAACGAGGGCGGAGTCCGTGTCGGTGAGGGGTCTGGAGCTTCGCGCGCCCGTCGCAGGGCGCCACACAGAGGTTCTCACCGAGGAGGCGCTCGAGTTCGTCGCCGGGCTCCAGCGCCGGTTCGACCCGGAGCGGCAGCGCCTCCTCGGTGCGCGCTCTGAACGCCAGGAGCGGATCGCCGGCGGCGAGCTCCCCGACTTCCTTCCCGAGACACAGGAGATCCGCGAGGGTGACTGGCAGGTTGCGCCGGTCCCGAGCGACCTGCAGGACCGCCGCTGCGAGATCACCGGCCCCGTCGACCGCAAGATGGTGATCAACGCGCTCAACTCGGGCGCCCGGTGCTTCATGGCGGACTTCGAGGACGCGAACTCGCCCACGTGGTCGAACTGCCTCGACGGCCACGTGAACCTGCGCGACGCGATCGAGCGCACCATCGAGCTCGAGACCGAGGACAAGACCTACAGCCTGAACGAGGAGACTGCAGTGCTGATCGTCCGCCCACGCGGCTGGCACCTCCCTGAACGCCATCTGCTCGTCGACGGAGAAGCGATCTCGGGGAGCCTCTTCGACTTCGGGCTCCACTTCTTCCACAACGCGCAGCGGCTGCTCGAGTCCGGGAGCGGCCCGTACTTCTACCTCCCCAAGCTCGAGAGCCACCTCGAAGCGCGGCTCTGGAACCAGGTCTTCGAGGCCGCGCAGGACGAGCTTGGGGTTCCCCGGGGCACGATCAAGGCCACCGTTCTCGTCGAGACCATCCTCGCCGCGTTCGAGATGGAGGAGATCCTCTACGAGCTCCGCGACCACTCCGCCGGGCTGAACGCGGGCCGCTGGGACTACATCTTCAGCATCATCAAGAAGTTCCGCGATCGGCCGGAGTTCGTCCTCCCCGACCGGGCGCAGGTGACCATGACGGTGCCGTTCATGCGCGCCTACACGGAGCTGCTCGTGAGGACCTGCCACCGGCGCGGCGCGCACGCGATGGGCGGGATGGCCGCGTTCGTGCCCAGCCGGCGCGACGCCGAGGTGAACGAGACCGCACTCGCCAAGGTCCGTGAGGACAAGGAGCGGGAGGCCGGCTCGGGCTTCGACGGCACCTGGGTGGCGCATCCCGACCTCGTGCCCGTCGCGACGGAGGTCTTCGACTCGGTCCTCGGCGACCGCCCGAACCAGGTCGATCGCCAGCGCGAGGATGTGTCCGTCGAGCCGGGTGACCTCCTCGATGTCACGGTGCCGGGCGGCGAGATAACCGAGGCGGGGCTCGAGAACAACATCAGCGTCGGGCTCCAGTACCTGGAGTCCTGGCTCCGAGGGGTCGGCGCGGTCGCCATCTACAACCTGATGGAGGACGCCGCCACCGCAGAGATCTCGCGCTCCCAGATCTGGCAGTGGGTGCGCAACGGCAAGTTCGACGAGCGTGCCGTTCACGCCGTCGAGGAAGCGGAGCTGGAACGGCTCCGCGACGGCGGGCGCTGGGACGACGCCCGCGAAGTCTTCGAGCAGGTCGCTCTCGGCGAGGACTTCGCCGAGTTCCTGACCGTGCCCGCCTACGACCACTTGGACTGAAGGAGGCCCCTGATGGACCGCTGGACCGGAATCGAAAGGCTGTACACCGAAGAGGATGTGGAGCGGCTCCGCGGCACCATCCGCGTCGAGCACTCGCTCGCGCGCCTCGGAGCGGAGCGACTCTGGCAGCTCCTGCAGGACGAAGACTACGTCGCAGCTCTCGGCGCCATGACTGGCGG
>JAICVP010000276.1 GCA_025935275.1 Thermoleophilia bacterium | reverse complement strand
GTCGAAGCCGCGCTCGACCGCACGGCGCGCGTCCTCCGGTGAGAAGATCGCCATCGCGATGGACCCTAACGCCGTCGATCTGCTCCTTCGAGGAGGCCGTGTGCACACCGTGTCGGGCGGGGACGCCGAGGCCGTCGCCGTCCGGGCGGGGCGCATCGCGGCGGTCGGCTCGACCAAAGATCTCGACGCGCTCTCTGCCACGCGCGTCGTCGAACTGGAGGGCCGCACGGTGCTCCCCGGCTTCCAGGACGCACACCTGCACCCCTTCGCAGGCGGGATGCTCGCGATCGTCTGCAATCTCCACGAGACGGCGTCGGCGGCGGATTGCCTGGACGAAATCGCGCGCTACCGCGCCGCGAACCCGGAGCGCGAGTGGATCTCCGGCGACGGCTGGTCGATGGACTTCTTCGCCGGCGGCAACCCGCAGAAGGTCGACCTCGACGCGGTCGTGCCGGATCGGCCCGTCTACCTGGAGAACCGCGACGGTCACACGGCCTGGGTGAACAGTCGCGCGCTCGAGCTCGCGGGAATCACCGCCGAGACCCCTGATCCGGGCGACGGGCGCATCGAGCGCGACGCCGCGGGCGAGCCGTCGGGCGCCCTGCACGAGGGGGCGATGTGGCTCGTGAGCAACCTCGTCCCACCACCGAGCGCGGCCGAGCAGGAGCAGGCCCTCCTGAACGCACAGGCCGAGCTGCACGCCCTCGGCATCACGGCGTGGCAGGACGCCGTCGTCGAGCCGGAGACCCTGGCCGCCTACCTCGCGGTCGCGGGGCGCGGTCAGCTGACCATGCGGGCCGAGGGCAACCTCCTCTGGGTCCGGTCACGCGGCGAGGAGCAGATCGACGATCTCCTCGAGATGCGCGAGCGCGGGTCGCTCGGGCGGCTCCGGCTCCGTGGGGTGAAGATCTTCCAGGACGGCGTGCTCGAGAACTTCACCGGCTCCCTCCTCGAGCCGTACGAGGGGACCGACAACCGGGGGATGTCGATGCATGAGGCCGAGGAACTCAAGCGGATGCTCGTGCTGCTCGACTCGAATGGGTTCCAGGTACACCTGCACACGATCGGCGACCGGGCCGTACGTGAGTCGCTCGACGCCATCGAGGCGGCCCGGGACGCGAACGGCCGGCGGGACGCCCGCCACCACCTCGCGCACATCCAGCTGATCCATCCCGACGACCAGCCCCGCTTCGGAGACCTCGGCGTCGTCGCCAACGCGCAGCCCTACTGGGCCGCGCACAGCGCCTACGTGGACGAGCTCACGCTCCCGTTTATCGGCGACCGCGCCGCCTACCACTACCCGTTCGGGAGCCTCGTCCGCGCCGGAGCTCCGCTCGCGTTCGGAAGCGACTGGACGGTCTCGACGGCGAATCCGCTGGCGATCGTCGAGGTCGCCGTCACGCGGGTGCCGCATCCGGAGCGCAACCGGGAGCCCATGCTTCCCGACGAGCGCCTCGACCTTCCGACCGCGATCGCGGCCCAGACTCGGGGCTCGGCCTACGTCAACTTCCTCGAGGAGGAGACGGGCACGATCGAGGAGGGCAAGCTCGCCGACCTGGTCGTCCTCGACCGCGACATCTTCGACCCGGGCGCCGGGCCGGTCGGCGATGCGCGCGTTCTGCTCACCCTCTCCGAGGGCGAGCCCGTGTACGACGCGCTGGACTAGACCGCCGCAGCCGGCGGGCGCATCAGGCGGCGCGCGAGGTAGCCGATGACGACGAGCGGCACGATGACGAGCGCCGCCATGGCGAAGATCTCCAGGAGGCCCGCGCCGTCGGCGGGCGGACAGCTCGGAGTCCCCGTCTGGGGCTGCAGCTGAGGGCTCACCACGCTGCCGCAGCCGCTCGACTCCTCCGCCATGAGGGCGAGCGCGGCCGGAATGAGGAGGCCGCCCGGGAAGAGCAGCGTCCCGATGAGCTTGTCCCTCGTGCTCCAGGCATCGGAGACCCACAGGAGCACCGCGCCGACGACCCAGCCGATGATCGGGACGATGATGCCGCCGATCGGCAGCAGTATCAGCGCGACGATCTCCCTCCAGCCCGCCCGGGCCGGCGCCTCGGCCGGCCGCTCGGCGGCCGCGATGTCGACCGGATCGCCGAGCCGCTCCAGGATCTCCCGGACGCCCGCCTCGTCACCGGGCTCCAGCCCGGCACGTGCCTCGGCGATGTGCTCGCCGATCTCGGCCTTGAGCTCCTCTCGGCGCCCGCGCGGGACGCCGCGAAGCTCTCGATCCAGCGTCTTCAGGTAATCGGCAACGAGCCTGTCTGCGTTCGAGGCCACGGTCATGCCCCTTTCTCGACGAAGTGGTCGACCGCGTCGCGGAAGCGCCGCCATTCGAACCGAAAGGCTTCGAGAGCGGACCGTCCTGCGGACGTCAGCCTGTAGTAGCGCCGCGGCGGGCCGCTCGGAGACTCCTGCCAGCTCGACTCCACGAGCCCGTCTCTTCGCAGCCGGGAGAGCAGCGGGTAGATCGTGCCTTCGCTCGTGACCATGCCGTCCAGCTCGGCAAGGCCGCGCACCAGATCGAATCCGTAGCGCTCCTCGTCAGCGAGGAGAGAGAGGACGCAGTACTGCAACGTGCCGCGTCGCATCTGTGCGAGCAAGGCGTCTTGCGTGGCTACCATGCACTACAAGGTACCCGTCTTCACCTCATATGTCAACGAAGACGCGGCCGCCTTCTGCCTTGGCGGGGTAGACGGCGACGCGCATGGAATCGTCGTCGAGGCACTTCCCGGTGACGGGGTCGAACTCCCAGCCGTGCCAGGGGCAGCGCAGAACGTGCGACCCGGCCAGCTCGTAGCGTCCCGGC
>JAICVP010000139.1 GCA_025935275.1 Thermoleophilia bacterium | reverse complement strand
GACCGGTGCGACCGGTCCGAATCGGCTGCTCCGGCTGGAACTACGCCCACTGGCGCGAGCGCGTCTATCCCAAAGGCCTGCCGCCGCGCCGCTGGCTCGAGCACTACGCGACGCTCTTCGACACCGTCGAGGTGAACACCACCTTCTACCGTCTGCCGCGCCGGGAGGCGGTCGCCGCGTGGGAGGTCGAATCGCCCGCGGGCTTCCTCTTCGCGGTCAAAGCGAGCCGCTATCTGACCCACGTCAAGCGGCTGCGCGACCTGGACGATGGAGTCGCACGCTTCTACGAGCGCATCGAGCCCCTCACGGGCTCTCCGAAGATGGGCCCTGTGCTCTGGCAGCTGCCGCCGACCTTTCGTCGCGACGAGGAGCGCCTCGCCGGAGCATTGCGCCGGCTGCCTGCCGGGAGGCACTGCTTCGAGTTCCGGCACGAAAGCTGGTTCGTCCCCCAGACCTACGCGTGCCTGCGCGAGCACGGCGCTGCGCTCGTGATCGGCGACCACCCCAAGCGGCCGTGGCAGGCGCATGAGCTGACCGCGGACTGGACGTTCGTCCGCTTCCACTACGGACACCGCGGGCGGAACGGCAACTACTCGGAGCGCGAGCTCGACGAATGGGCCGAGCGGATCGCCGGCTGGCGCGGGCGGGCCGACGTCTACGCCTATTTCAACAACGACTGGGAGGGCTACGCAGTGAAAAACGCCCTCGGGTTGAAGGAGCGGCTCGGTGGGATGACTACGGCGTGACCGACGCCCTCCTGCTTATCGACGTGCTCAAGGACTTCCGTCACAAGGACGGTGACGCGCTCCTCGAAAGCTACCGCCGCAGGCATCCCGCGCTCGTGGCCCTCCTCGGGGAAGCGCGCTCCGCTGGTATGCCCGTCGTGTACGGGAACGACCGCGGCGAGCACTCGCGGCCGGAGGACGTCGTCCGGGAGGCGACCGAGGAGGGGCTCGCCGGCCAGCTCGTCGCGGAGGTCGCGCCGGCCGCGGGCGAGCGTGTCTTCCTCAAGGACGCCTATTCCGCCTTCGACGGCACCGATCTCGGCGCCTTCCTCGAAGACCAGGGAGTGCACCGGGTGGTCATCGCCGGCGCGGCTCTCGAGCATTGCGCCTTTCAAACGGCGCTCGACGCCTCCAGGGCGGGCTTCGACGTGATCGTGCGCGGAGACGCCTCGGCGAGCGTCGACGACGAGCACGAGCGCATCGCTCTCGACTACCTCGAGCGGGTGCTCGGGCTCGAAGTCGTACGCGCTTTGGAATAGCCGCGCGAACCGTTACGTTTGAGGGGCCATCGCTACCTCGGCTCCCGATCCTCGCCGCTGGAAGGCACTCGCGCTCGTCTGCGTCGCCT
The DNA here is from genome assembly GCA_025935275.1 of Thermoleophilia bacterium. Lineage (GTDB taxonomy): Bacteria > Actinomycetota > Thermoleophilia > Gaiellales > Gaiellaceae > DATEOR01. The sequence goes on along the minus strand of JAICVP010000139.1, from coordinate 4,335 downwards.
TCTTCATGACGGTCCTGGACGTCTCGATCGTCAACGTGGCGCTTCCCTCGATCGGCGAAGCTCTTGACTTCTCGCAGGAGAACCTGCAGTGGGTGATCAGCGCATATGCGATCACCTTCGGCGGCTTCCTACTGCTCGCCGGGCGAGCGGCGGATCTCCTCGGCCGCCGGCGCGTGTTCATGGTCGGCGTCGCGGTCTTCACGGCCGCGTCGCTCGTCTGCGGCCTGGCCAACTCGGAAGGCGTGCTCATCGCTTCGCGCGCCGTGCAGGGCCTCGGCGCGGCGATCGTCTCACCCGCGGCTCTGGCGATCATCATGACCTGCTTCCGGGAAGGTGCCGAGCGGAACAAGGCGCTCGGCATCTGGGGAGCTGTCGGGGGAAGCGGCGCCGCGGTGGGCGTCCTCATGGGCGGGATCCTCACGAAGTACCTCGGCTGGGAATGGATCTTCTTCGTCAACGTCCCCGTCGGCCTCGGCGTGCTGGCACTCACGCTCTCGCTCGTCAACGAGAGCCGGATCTCGGTCGAGCAGCGCCGCTACGACCTCGCGGGCGCCCTCTCCGTCACTTCGGGCCTCGCGCTGCTCGTCTACACGATCTCGAAGGCGCCCGACGTGGGCTGGGGATCGGCGCGCACCATCGGGCTGCTGATCCTCTCCGCGGCGCTCCTCATCCTCTTCATCGTCATCGAGATGCGCGTCGAGCAGCCGCTCATGCCGCTCCGGATCTTCAACGTGCGCACCGTGGCAGGCGCCAACATCGTCGGCCTCATCCTCGGCGCCATCGTCTTCGCCAACTTCTTCCTGCTGACCCTGTACGTGCAGCAGGTTCTCGGCTACTCGGCGCTCAAGGCGGGGCTCACCTTCCTGACCACGGCGGGAACCGCCGTCATCTCCGCCGGCGTGGCGCAGGCCCTCGTCACCCGCGTGGGCGTGAAGCCGATCCTCGCCATCGGGCTCGCGCTGATGACCATTGGGATGCTCTGGTACACGCAGATCTCCGTCGGCGGCTCCTACCTCGACGACCTGCTCGTCGGCTATCTCGCTGTCGGCGTCGGGATCGCCTTCTCCTTCGTCCCGGTGACGATCGCCGCGCTGGCGGGAGTCGCCGAGCACGAGGCCGGGCTGGGCTCGGGCCTGATCAACACCTCGCAGCAGATTGGCGGAGCGATCGGCGTGGCCGTCGCCTCGACGATCGCGACGAGCCACTTCACCACCCTCGTCAAGGAGGGAACGGCGGCGCCGGACGCGCTCACCTCGGGCTTCCAGTGGGCGTTCTGGTTCCTGGTCGTCCTCGGCGTGGCCTCCGTGGTCGCGACCTTTGTGTTCGTGAACGACCGGGAGATCGCCTCCTCCGCGGCGACTGAGCCCGAGCTGTACTCCCCGAGCGGCTAGCCCGAGTTCGACCTCAGCCAGTCGGCGAGGTTCTTCGCGTCGGTTCCCGGGTCGCCCGTCTGCTCGACCGGCTCGACCTTCGCGGCGGGAGTACCACCGCCCGAGCCGTTGTCGCTTCCACCCGAGCGGGCCACGACGGCGATCACGATCGCGGCGAGGACGAGCAGTGCCAGCACGGCCGCGATGAGGATCCGCCGGTCGAGGCCTCTGCCCTTCGCGTGTGCGGCCGTCGGGCGCCGGAGCGGCTGGGTATGGACGTCCGAGGCGCGTACGCCGCTGGCCTCGGGCAGCGGCCGTGTGACGCCGTCCGGTGCCGTCTCGGCAAGTCCCTGACCGAGCATCGCAGCCGAACGCGGCCGGTACTCGGGGTTCCGCGCCAGGCTCTGCATGACGACCGCTTCGAGGCCCTCGGAGATCTCGGGCCGCAGCTCGCGTAGGGGCCTGATCGGCTCCTCGCGCTGCTTGACCGCGAGCTCCGCGAGCGTCTGGAAGACGTAGGGCGTCCGTCCGGTGAGGCTCTCGTAGAGGACGCAGCCGAAGGAGTAGATGTCCGCAGCGGCGGTCACCTCCTCGCCCAGCGCCTGCTCGGGCGAGAGGTAGGCGGCCGTGCCGAGGACGCTGCCCATCTGCGTCAGGCGGGTGGTCTCGGCGGCGCGGGCGATGCCGAAGTCCGCGATCTTGACGGTGCCGCTTTCGCCGAGCAGCAGGTTGCCCGGCTTGATGTCGCGGTGCACGAGGCCGGTGGCGTGCGCGTGCTCGAGCCCGGCACAGACCTGGACGCCGAGGTCGACGACGCGCGCCGGATCGAGCGGGCTCTCGAGATCGAGCTCGTCGGCAAGTGAGCGGCCGGCCACGTACTCCATGACGATGTACGGGTTGCCGTCGTCCTCGCCGGCGTCGTAGACCTGGACGACGTTGGGGTGGGACAGCCCGGCGGCCAGGCGTGCCTCGCGGACGAACCGGTCACGGAACGCCGGGTCGTCGGCCAGGTGGCCGGCGAGCACCTTGATCGCGACCGGGCGGTCGAGCTCGTCGTCGCGGGCGAGGTAGACGACGGCCATGCCGCCCCGGCCGAGCACGTCGGCTACGCGGTAGCGCCCGCCGGCGAGCGTCTGCGTGCTCACCCCTCGTCCTCCGTGGAGGTCCCGACGGTGTCGGTCTCGATCGTCACGCCGTCGTCGTGCTTGTCCTGCCCCTTGGCCTTCCCCTTCCCTTTGTCCCTGCTCTCGTCGGGGCCCTGGTCCTCGTCGCTCTCAACGGTGCAGTTCGCCGTGTTCTGCAGGTTCACGACCGCCGCCTCGAGGTCGTCCCGGTACGCGGCCGGGATCTGACCGGCTGCGACCGCGTCATCGGCCGCATGCTTGAGCTCGTCCGCCTGCTGGGCGGCGCCGCACGTGTCGCCCGCCTCCCAGGCGGCTGCGATGGACTCGCTCTGCGCGGCCAGCTTGTTCGCGACCGAGGGTGGGATCGCAGCCTTTTTCTGGGTCGGGGCGGCGCCGCCGCAACCGGCGAGGGCGACCACGACGGCAAGCGAAGCGAGAGCAGCAGGCCGCATCGGTCTCCCTATCCCCCCGAAGCCCGCGAGATAGTCCTGCGTACCGGGAACCTTTTCCAGCGGCCTCCGGTCAAAGCCCTGCAAATCACGATCGGAGGAACCATGAAGCTCGTCGTCTTGGCAACGATTGCAGCGGCCTCTCTGGCGGCGGCAGGCTGCGGTGGAGGGGATGGGGGTCCGGAGATCGCGCTCTCGGGCTATTCGGGCAGCACGGGGCATAGCGCGGTGTCGGCAGCGCCGCTGCAGCAGGTCGGCGCCGTGACGGCGAGCGGGATCACCGTCGTCGGCAGCGGAACCGCGGATGTCGTCCCGGACGTGGCCGACTGGAGCCTCGGAGTCCGCTCGCAGGCCGCGACGGCTTCCGACGCGCTCTCCGCGAACGCGTCCGCGATGAAGGCGGTCCTCGCCGCGCTCGAGGACGCGGGCGTCTCCAAGCAGGACCTGCAGACGACCGAGGTCTCGCTCTATCCCGAGACGGCCGACGACGGCCGCACGGTCACGGGCTACTCGGCCTCGAGCAACGTCACGGCGACTGTCCGGAAGCTCGACGATGCGGGAAAGGTCGTGGACGCCGCCGTTCGGGCCGGGGCGAACGACGTGTACGGGCCGAACCTGCACCCTTCGAGCACGGACGAGGCCTACGGCCAGGCCGTGGACAAGGCCTTCGACGACGCGCGCGCACACGCCGAGGCGATCGCAGCGAAGGCCGGCGTATCGCTCGGCGCCCCCGTCGCGATCGTCGAGGGCGGCGGGTACGTGCCCGGGCCCATGACGACCTACGACGCAGCGGCTGGGGCCGCAGAGATGGCTCCGGTCGAGCCGGGGACCCAGCAGGTCTCCGCCTCGCTCACGGTCACCTTCGCGATCGGGTCGGGCGCCTGATCAGGAGCCGACGTCGAACCTGAGGTGCGTCGCGCTGGGCGACGCGACCACGCGCGTGGCCTCGAGCCTGACCGGATCCGCGTCATCGCCGAACAGGCGGGTGCCGCCTCCGAGCAGGATCGGGGCCACGTGCAGATTCAGCTCGTCGACGAGCCCTGCGGCGAGCGCCTGCTGCACGGTGGCGGCGCCGCCCGCGATCGAGACGTCGCGGTCCCCGGCGGCGGCCTGCGCCTGCTCGACGGCCGACTCGACGCCGTCGGTGACGAAGGAGAACGTCGTGCCGCCTTCCATCTCCATGGGCTCCCGGGCGTGGTGGGTCAGAACGAAGACCGGCACATGGAATGGCGGCTCGTCGCCCCACCAGCCCGTTGACCGGGGGTCGTCCTCCCAGGGGCCGGACCCGCCGCTGAACATCTTCCGGCCCATGACGTATGCGCCGGCGGAGGCAACCGACTCCTTCACGACCTCGGAGTCAGGGTTGGACTCCCCGCCTTCGAGCCCGTGCTG
>JAICVP010000172.1 GCA_025935275.1 Thermoleophilia bacterium | reverse complement strand
CTTCGAGTGGCGCAGCATGTCGACGAGGACGTCGAGCGCCACGTCGCGGTGCTCGGCCGCGCACTTGACGTAGTAGCCCGTGTACTCCTTCCCGGTGAAGGCGTTGAACTCCCCGCCGATGGAATCGATCTCGCCCGCGATCTCCCGGGCCGTCGGGCGCCGCTCGGTGCCCTTGAAGAACATGTGCTCGGCGAAGTGGGCGATCCCGTTCGTCTCCTTCGTCTCGTAGCGGGAGCCCGCTGCGAGCATGACGAAGCAGGCGACCGACTTCGCCTGCGGCATCGGGGCGGTCACGACCCGAAGGCCGTTGGGAAGGACTGTCTTCTCGAATGCGTTCACGTGGCCGCAGCGCTCCTTGATTCGTAGTTTTCGATTCGTTCCCGCCACTCGGGCGGGATTGGCATCGTCTCGTCGGCGTCGTAGTCGAAGGCGACGAGCGTCGACTGGCATTCGGCGACCAGGCGCCCGTCCTGAGCGCGGATCTCGTGCTCGAGGTCGAAGCTCTTCGTGCCGACGCGCGTCGTCCGCGCGCCGATCTCGAGCGTGTCGCCGAGGTTCGCGCGCGAGCGGAAGTCGATCTTCACGCTCGCGACAATCATGAGCAGGCCCTCGAGCGAATCGATGCCGATGACGTCGCGCGCGTAGCCGATGCGCGCGTTCTCGACGTAGGTGAGGTACACGCCGTTGTTGACGTGGCCGAACGCGTCGAGGTCGCGGAACGCGACCTCCTGCGTGTAGACGTAGCGGTACCCGTCCATGGGCGCATGGTAGCTTCGCCCTTCACCATGGCCGGAGAGCTCACACGCGCGGCGATTCAAGCCCAGCCCGAATGGCTTCGCGGCGTGCCCGACCGCGTGGGAGACCGGCGGTTCGGGGAGCGGCGCGTCGTCTTCACCGGCTGCGGCACGTCGTTCCATGCCGCGCAGACCGGCGGCGAGGCCTACCAGGCGCTCGAGGCTGTGCTCTCACCGCCGCAGGCCGACCTCATGGTCGCGGTCAGCCACGAGGGCGAGACGAAGCTGACGCTCGAGGCGGCGCAGGCCTTCGACGGACCGGTGTGGCTCATCACCGGGACGGAGAAGGGGCCGATTGCCGAGCTGGCGGAAGAGGTGATCGTCGTCACGCCCGAGATCGAGGAGTCGTATTGCCACACGGCGAGCTACACGTGTGCGGTCGCGGCTCTGGCCGCGCTGCGCGGGGAGGATGTGCGCTGGCTCCGCCAGGCGGTCGACAACGTCATCTCCGATCCGTTCGAAGGCGGGGACTGGGACCGTGTAGCCGTCGTGGGGGCCGGCCGCGACTGGCCGACCGCCCAGGAGGCGGTGCTGAAGCTGCGGGAAGGCGCTTACGTTGCCGCCGAGGCGCACGAGACGGAGCAGATCCTCCACGGCCACTTCGCGGCGATCGACGAACAGGTGCGTGTCTTCGTGCTCGAGGGCGAAGGTCGGGCGGCCGAGCGCGCCGCCGACGTCGTCAAGGCGCTCGGCGAGATCGGCTCCGAGACGACCCTCGTCCCCACGACGCACCCCGTGGTGGACATCGTTCGCTTCCAGCTGCTCGCGGTCGAGCTGGCCGAGCGGCGCGGAGTCAATCCGGACAAGATCCGCTGGGACGACCCCCGTTGGGACGCCGCCCGGCAGTCCTACTCCTGACTACTGGACGACGAGGCCGCCGTTTTCGGCGGCGCCCTGCAAGAACCTGAGCCAGTCCTCCCAGAGCTTCGCGTCGTCGAGCGTCTTCGGCTCCGGCGAGGCCTGCGCGAGCGCGAGGTCGATCTGGCCGGGCGGGATGCGCGCGTCGGGGGTGAGCGCGTCGGCCGAGAGCCAGCCGCCCATGCCCTGTTCCTCCATCTCGGCGGCGAGCGCGTCGTGCTCGCGCGGGCCGAGAAAGACGTGTCCCGTCATGCCGTCGTTCCGGGCCCAGTAGAGACGGAGCACTAGGCGAGCTCCGCGAGCGCCGCCAGGAGCCGGTCGACCTCCTCGCCGGTGTTGTAATGGACGATCCCGACGCGGAGGCACCCGTCGTCGAGGCCGAGTCGCTCCATGATCTCGAGCGCGTAGTAGTTCCCCGGCCACGCTGCGATGTCGCGCCGTGCGAGCTCGTCTGCGAGGTCCTCCGGGGTGCGCGTCGGATGCGTCAGCGCAAAGGTCGGCGTGCGGCCCTCCATGGAAGGAATGCCGTGGAGCGTGTACGCCTCGGGCAGGCCGTCCAGGAACCGCCGGCCGAGCTCCCGCTCCCAGGCGACGACCGGTTCCCAGCCGATGGACTCGATGTACTCGACCGCGGCGGTGCAGCCGGCGAGAAGCTCGTGCGCCAGAGTCCCGGTCTCGAAGCGGTGGCCGACCGGCTCGTTCGCGCTCGGGCGCACCTTGTAGGGACGCCAGCTCTCGAGGACCTCGCGACGTCCGTAGAAGAGCCCGAGGTGTGGGCCGAAGAACTTGTAGGGCGAGCAGACGAGGACGTCCACGCCTGCGGCGGCCACGTTGATCGGCCCGTGCGGCGCGTAATGGACGGCGTCGACCCACGCGAGCGCACCGGCGTCGTGGGCGAGGTCCGCGACTCGGCGCACGTCGGTGAGGGAGCCGACCGCGTTCGAGGCCCAGGGGAACGCGACGACTTTCGTCCGGTCGGAGAGCTGCGCCTCGAGGTCTGCGTAGTCGAGCGTGCAATCCTCGTCGTGCAGGTCGGCGAAGCGCACCACGAGGTCGAGATCCTCCGCGAGCTCGAGCCAGGGCGAGACGTTCGCGTCGTGGTCGAGCCGCGTGACGACGATTTCGTCGCCGGCCGAGAGCTCGCGGCCGACCGTGCGCGTGAGCGCGAAGTTCAGCGTCGTCATGTTGTGTCCGAAGCCGACCTCCGACGGGGAGGCGCCGAGGAAGCGAGCCGCCGCGTCGTGCGCCGCGTCCACGACCTGGTCGCTGCGAACGCTCGTCACGAACGGCCCGCCCAGGTTGGCATTCGCCTCGCGCAGGTAGGACGCGATCGCCTCGATGACGGAGTCCGGCGTCTGCGTGCCGCCCGGCCCGTCGAAGAACGCCGTCGGCCCCTGCAGCGCCGCAAAGCGGGCCCGCACGGCCCCGACGTCGAACGCGACCGCGCTCACGCGGCCAGGAGCTCCCGCTCCCGCTCAGGGGTGAGCCCGGCAGCGGAGGTCGGTTCTGCGCCCGCGAGGGTGTCGAGCAAGGTCTCTCGTAGGCCCCGGAAGCGAAGGCGTTCCTCAAGCGCGCGCGAGCAGTCGACGGACATCAGACCCGCATTCTCCTGCTTCACGCCCGGCGCGAGCCAGAGCGGTAGGTCGCTCCACTCCTCGACGCCCTGCTCGACGAGAAAGCGCTCGTCGACCCAGGTGAGCTCCACCGCTTGCTGGGAAATGTCACGGCAGTGCTCGAGAAGCTCCCCGAGCGTAAGCGGCTTCTCGGGCCCCGTCGCGTTGAAGACGCCGGCCACCCCTCGCGCCGCGCTCCCGAGCATCCAGTCAGCCAGATCACGGGCATGGACGAACTGGACGGGCTGATCGCGGGGCTCGGGCGCGAGAACCTCGCCGCCGCGCGCGATCCGGTGCACCCAGTACGTGAAGCGGCCGGTGTTGTCGTAGGGGCCGACGATGAGCCCCGCGCGGACGGACAAGCTTCGTCCCGGCATCTCTGCCTCGAGCTCCCGCTCGCAGAGTGCTTTCAGAGCGCCGTAGGTCTCGGCGTCGACGATGCCTTCGACGGTCTCGTCGGCGAGGGTGTGCACCGGCGCGTCCTCCGCGGCTCCGGGCTCGGAAAGATCGCGGTAGACGGAGATGCTGGAGACGAGCGTGTAGTGAGCGACTCTGCCCGCGAGGAGACCCGCCGAGTCGCGCACCCAGCGCGGTACGCGGGCGGACGTATCCACCACCGCGTCCCAGTCTCGGCCGCGGAGGGCGTCCAGGTCGCCGGAATCGCGGTCGCCGGTCAGGTGCTCGACTTCGGGGAAGAGATCGCGGTTCGTGCGGCCGCGGTTGAAGAGGGTCACGTCGTCGCCACGCGCGAGCGCGGCTTCGACGACGTGCCTGCCGAGGAACAGCGTCCCGCCGAGGACGAGGACCCTCATCTCGAGATCGACTCCCCGTTGACGCGCCATTCGTACGCCGGCTTCGCCGTGAGCGAGGCCCCGATGAAGCAGCCGTACTCGGCGGAGTCGAGGAGCTTGGTGAGCTCCTCGCTTTCGAGCGGCGGTCGGACGTCGACGTTGAGAGCGACCCGCGTCTCGACGAACGCGTACCGTCCGTCCGAGTCCCGGCGGGTGACGACGCCGTTGGCGTCTGCGCTCCCCGAGACCTGCACGTTCACGCGCTTGGCGTAGTACTCGAGGCTCGAGAGACTGCAGCGGGCAAGGCCGGAGAGCAGGAGATGCTCGGCGGTCCAGTCCGGCTCCGCCGACGCGGGAGTCCCGCTGCGCTCGCTGACGGAATACTCGAGCCGCTTCGGCGTCGTCACGCGTCCGGCCAGCGCGTGATCACGACCTTCTTCTCGGTGAAGAACTCGATGCCGTCGCGCCCGTGGGCGTGCAGGTCGCCGAAGAACGACTCCTTCCAGCCCGTGAACGGGAAGAAGGCCATCGGCGCCGCCACGCCGATGTTCACGCCGATCATCCCGGCCTCCGCGTCGTGGCGGAACTTGCGCATCGCGCCGCCCGAGGTCGTGAAGATCGAGGCCGCGTTGCCCTTCGTCGAGGCGTTCATGATCTCGAGCG
>JAICVP010000194.1 GCA_025935275.1 Thermoleophilia bacterium | reverse complement strand
TCGGCCTCCCCGAGGAGCACGCCCACTGAGCTTCGACGCTCTCACGCAGTACGTGTCCGGCTCCCCGTGGACGTATGCGTTCATCTTCGCGGTCGCCGCGCTCGACGTGATCATCCCCCTCGTGCCGAGCGAGACCTCGGTCATCCTTGCGGGCGTGCTGGCCTCGACCGGCGATCTCATGCTCTGGCTGGTGATCCTCTGCGCTGCGGCGGGCGCGATCCTCGGCGACAACACGGCGTACTGGATCGGCAGGACCGCCGGGCACAGGATCGTCGCGCGCTGGTTCACGGGCGACCGCCGCAAGCGGATCGACTGGGCCGAGGAGCAGATCCAGGAGCGCGGCGGCTATCTCATCCTCATAGGCCGCTTCATCCCCGGAGGCCGCACGGCGGTGACGCTGGCCTGTGGCCTGCTCGAGATGACGTGGCACCGGTTCATCCGCTTCGACGTGGTCGCCGGTTTTCTCTGGGCCGGCTACGCGGCGATGCTGGGCTACTTCGGGGGGCGAGCCTTCGAGGAGCAGCCGTGGAAGGGGTTCATCCTCGCCTTCGTCATCGCCCTTGCGATCACGGGCGGAGTCGAGCTCTATCGCTGGCTGAAGAGGCGCGGTGTCCTCGCTCGCGGCTGAGCTCGAGGCCGCTGCCCAGATCGGCGCCGACGGCGGCGGCGTCTCGCGCTTCGCGTGGTCGCCCGAGCTCGCCCAGGCGAACGAGTGGCTCATCCGCAGGCTGGAGGAGCTCAGCCTCGAGGCGGAGCTCGACCCGGCGGGGAACGTCTTCGGCCGCTGGGCGGTGGGGGAGGGAAGCGCGGTGCTCGTCGGCTCCCATCTCGACACCGTCCCGCGCGGGGGCCGCTACGACGGCGCCCTCGGAGTTCTGGCCGCACTCGCCACGGTTCGCGTGCTGCGGGCCGAGGGCGTCGAGCCGAAGCGGCCCCTCTGGGTCGTGTCCTTCAACGACGAGGAGGGGAGCCGCTTCCAGACCGGAATGCTTGGCAGCCGGGCGTTCTGCGGCGAGGTCGACCTCGAGGACTGGCGCCGCCGCGGCGTCGCGGACGCGATGGCGCGAGCGGGCGTCGACTTCGATCAGCTGACGAGCGCGCGCGCGGTCGACGGGGTGGGGGCCTACCTCGAGCTCCACATCGAGCAGGGGCCTGTCCTCGAGCAGAGCGGGGAGGACCTCGGGATCGTCACCGCGATCACCGGCCTCCTCGGGTTCCGCGTCAAGCTCCTTGGGGCGGCGAACCACGCGGGCACGACCCCGATGGACGGGCGCCGCGACGCGCTCGCCGGCGCGTCGCGCATCGTGCTCGAGCTGCGGGAGGAGGCGCGCGCCCGGGAGGACATGACCGCCAACGTGGGGATCGTCTCGGTCGAGCCGGGAGGCTTCAACGTCATTCCGGGCCTCGCGGAGTTCACGATCGACGTCCGGTCGCCCACGGCCGAGGGCTTCGAGCGTGCCGAGGCCTTCGTCAGGGAGACGGTGAAGCGCGTGGCGGCCGAGGAGGGGCTCGGCATGGAGATGTCGGCGACGCACCGAAAACCACCGGTCGCCCTCGACCAGGGGCTCCAGGATGCGCTCGTGGGGGCCGCCGAGGCGGAGGGCGCCTCGTACCGGCTCATGCCGAGCGGAGCGGGCCACGACGCGATGGTGCTGGCCCACCACGTGCCGGCCGCCATGCTCTTCGTGCCGAGCCGCGGGGGCATCAGCCACTCGCCCGATGAATACACGCCTCCCGAGCAATGCGAGCTGGGCGCTCGAGTCCTCGCACGCGCCGTCCGCGGGCTCGTCGGCTGAGAATCACTCGAACGAGTGACGTAAAGGTCGCCGCAGCGCTCCTACTCTCTTCGAGAGGGTGAACGCGGCCTACCAACACCGATCGATCGTCCTGAGCCTCGCGATCGCGAGCTATGCGCTCGTGTTCATGACGTTCGTCGTCTTCGAGGTCCCGGGGCTCGGAATCGCCCATCTCTTCTACCTGCCGGTGGCGGCGCTCGCACTGACCGGCGGCGTGAAGCGCGGGATCCTGGCCGGCGCAATCGCGGTCGCGCTCTTCACGCTCGGCGTCATCATCAACCCGAACATCTCGCCGTCCGAGCTCCTCACGCTCTCGACGCCGCTTCGCTTCCTCACGTACGCGACGATGGGCGGCCTCCTCGGCTGGTTCTCGTCGCGGGACCGCGAGCTCGTCGAGCGGCTGCGGGTTCTCGCCGAGCGCGACTTTCTCACCGGTCTGCCGAACACCCGCGCCTTCGAGGCCGCGATCGCGCGCCGGTTCGAGGCGGGGACGCCGTTCGCGCTTCTGCTCGGGGACATGGACGGGCTCAAGGCGATCAACGACTCGCAGGGGCATGCCGAGGGCAACGACGCCCTGCGGCGGCTCGGGCTCATGCTCGGAAGCTCGCTGCGTCCTGAGGACGAGGTGGCGCGCGTCGGCGGCGACGAGTTCGCAGTCCTCACGGTGCTCGCCCGAAACGACGAGGCCGCCGCTCTCGCTGCGAAGCTCGAGGGCGCGATGGCCCGGCAGGGCAGCCCGATCACGTTCGGCTGGGCGGTCTATCCCGCGGACGGCGAGAACGCGCTGTCCCTCTACCGCGCGGCCGACGAGCGGCTCTACGCGCGGAAGCTCGTCCGGGGCGAGCGCGCGGGGCGCAGCCTGTACACCGTCGGGGCGTAAGGCCTAGGCGCCCAGGCGCCTAGTGGTGGCAGTTACAGACCGATTCGCCCAGGTACCGGCGCTCGAGCTTCAGCCCGCAGTTCCGGCACGTGGGCGGGAGCTTCTGGGCAAAGACGAGCACGGCGCGAGCGACCGTCATCCACGCCATGCTGACGAGCACGAGGGCGAGCGGTACGTCCCGGGGAAACATGGTTTCCGTATCGGATGAAAGTGCCCGGCTCCTTAGCCCCCGGACTACAATGAGGCGATGGGCGTGGTTGCCTTCGTGCTTCTCGCTTGCGCCCTCGTTCTCATTGCGGGGGTGGAATGGCCGCGCATTTCGGCGAAGGTCGGCAGCGACGCGCGCGCCGGCAGGAAGCGCGCCCGCCGCAAGGAAGCGCTGACGGTCATCGAGGGTGAGGCCGGCCGCGACGACGACTTCCAGGCGAGCGTCGAGCGCGATCTGGCGAACCTGCCGGTGCTCGAAGAGACCGACGACGACCGCACGCAGCGCCAGTAGGCCCTGAGCGGCCCGGTACAATCGGCTCACCGCGCGGATGTGGCGGAATTGGTAGACGCGCACGGTTCAGGTCCGTGTGAGCGAAAGCTCGTGGAGGTTCAAGTCCTCTCATCCGCATAGCTCGACTGCGCTCGGGGAAGGACTCGCTCCGTGCGCACCAAACCCCGGCAGGGTGATTGCGACGCCGTCTGACCCGGTTCTCTACCCTGGTCGAGCGGCCCGCCCCTTGGCGCCCAGTCCTAGGGGCCGCAACTCGATTACCTCCATTACCTCCATTCGGTCACGCATTCGTACCCTTTTGCGGGTTGAGCGAGTTGGGTAACCCGACGATGGTGAAGACCATGCGAGGGTTCATCGATCTATGCCGATCCCGGAAGGGCCGGATCGCGCTCAACGTCTCTTCGGCGGTGCTCGGCATCGCCGTCGCCGTCCTCGCAGCCCGCCATTTCGCCGAAACCGGCTGGCCCCTCGCCAACGCCGACTTCCAGCTCGTGGCGGCCGCGGGCGGCTTCTTCCTTCTGTCCTACGCCTTCAAGGCGTTCGGCTGGCACCGGCTCTTCGCACCCTCCCAGCGCCCGCACAAGATGGCCCTCGCAGCCGCGGGCGGCGCTGCAGCCGTGGGAGGCGCCGCGCTTCCCGGCCGGTTCGACGACGTCGTCCGGGTGGCCGTCGTCCGCCGCTTCGGTGCGAGCGACTCGTGCGTCGGCACCGTCTGCCTCTCGCTCTTCATGCTCGGGATGATCGACACCGCCGCGCTGATGCCTCTCGCATCGTCTGCCGCGGCGACCTCCGACAGCTCGGTGGCCGTCCGTGCCGGCATGGGCGTCGTAGCCGCGGCCGGGCTCGCAGCCGCAGTGCTCATCTTCTTCTTGCCGCGGCTCGTCGCGAGCGGCCGCCTCATCCGCTTCCGGATCGGCCGCTGGCTGGCTGAGCGCACCACCTCACCGCGCGAGGCCTGGAAGTCCATGGTCTTCGTCCTCGCCTGCTGGGTCGCCCGGGCCGTGGGCCTCTTCTTCTTGCTCGCCGCGCTCGGAGTGAGCGTCTCGTTCACGCTCGCCCTCGCATTCCTCGTCGCCGCAGCGGCCTCCTCGGCGCTGCCGATCGCTCCCGCCGGCGC
>JAICVP010000080.1 GCA_025935275.1 Thermoleophilia bacterium | reverse complement strand
GCGCCTTCCTCCGAGAAGAGGATCGCGGCCTCTCGGCCGATGCCGCCCGCGGCACCGGTGATCACTGCGACTTTCCCTTCCAGGCGGCCCATCAGGCCGCGAGCTTATCCGGGAAGCCCGGAGAGAATCGAGTCGAGCCGGTCGAAGCGCTCGTCGGCGGCCTGCTCCTTCGACCCGCTCTGCCAGACGAGGACGACGTTTCCGCCGTAGCGCTTGTAGGCGACCCAGGTCTTGCTCTGCGAGTCGAGCTCCCAGTAGATGGCATCCGTGCTCCGCTCGAGCGGCTTGCCCGTCTGCTTGTTCTTGAAGAAGGACGCGAGGGACGCACTCTTGCCCGGCTTGCCGACGTAGACGTTGAAGATTCCGTAGCGGTCCACGAGCGACTGCGGCATGTCGAGGCCGTAGCCGAGCTGGTCCCACGCCGGATCGCTCACCGCTGCCGGCTCGAGCTCGCGCCCCGTAGCCTGCTTGAAGCTCTGCCGTACCTGCGCCGGCGAGAGCGTCTGTTCCTGGGTCTGGTTGCCGGCGGCGCCGCACCCCGCCACCAGGGCCAGGGCGAGGACCGCGAGCGAGAGCAGGGCGATGCGTCTCACTGCGCCCAGAGAGTAGCGCCTCGCCTGAACGGAGTCGCCCATTGAGTCGTCCGGCCGCACGCGGCAGGATGGAAGGCCCTCGAACAAGGAGCCTCTCGATGTCCAAGAGATCAAAGTTGATCGCGGTGTTCGCGGTGCTTTCGCTCGTTGCCTCAGTCGTTGTCGTCGGAGCGATCGGCGCGACCGGAGGCGGCGCAGTCGATCACGTCCGTTGGGCGACGAAGGGCCGCGTCGACACCCCCTCCGGGACCTTCCTGAACACGGGTAGCGCGGTGACGGTCACGCCGTCCACGCCGTCGACGCTCGCAATTCGGTTCTCGGCGACCGGCTACGAGCAGGACTTCAACAGCGGCGGCTCGTTTTCCGGGAAGCGCTACGCGGCGATGCTCATTCGTGTGACGGTAGACGGCAATCCTGTCGGGCCGGGGGTTCGGTTCTTCGACAACACGGGCAAGGTCGGCGTGCAGAAGCCGCGCCCGACGGTGGCGAGCTACGAGTGGATCGCCAACGTCTCGGCCGCTTCGCACACGGTTCGGGTCCAGTTCCGCAACCTGAACACCTTCGACAGCGCGACCATTCTTAACTCGACGCTGACGGTGCTCGACGACGAGTAAGCCGCGCGTCTAGCGACGCTCTTCGGCGTACCACCGCGCTTCGTCGACGAGGCCCTGGAAGAGGGCGAAGTCCTCGCCTGCCTCGGGATGCCAGAGGACGCCGACGGCGAAGCGCCGGGAGGGATCCTCGAGCGCCTCGATCGTGCCGTCTTCGGCGCGGGCGGATTCCCGCAGGCCTTCGCCGAGCTTCCCGAAGCCCTGGTGGTGGTGGCTCTTCACGGGTGCGCGGTCGCCGAGGAGGCTCTGCAGCCGCGTGCCCGCGACGAGGTCGACGTCGTGGTCGGCGAAGACCCCAGGCGGGTCGTGCTTGTGCTTCTCGTCCCCGACGACGTCAGGAAGGTGCTGGACGAGGTCGCCGCCGCGGGCCACGTTCAGCACCTGGCTGCCGCGACAGATGGCGAGCACCGGCATGTCGCGCTCGAGCGCACCCTTGAGTAGCGCGAGCTCGGCGTCGTCGCGAGCGCGGACGGTTCCGAAGGTCTCCTGGTGGGCCTCCTGGCCGTAGAGCTCGGGATCGAGGTCCGAGCCGCCCGAGAACACAAGGCCGTCGAGCCCGTCGAGAGTCTCCTCGACGGCGTCCTCTGCGGGCGGAACGAGGAGCGCGCGGCCGCCTGCCTTTTCAACCGCCTGCACGTAGGCGGCGGGGACGAGCGCCGCCTCGAGATCCCAGTAGCTCCACTTCGCGGGCACGACGTACGTCGTGATCCCGATCAGGGGCTTAGCCACGCTCGAAGAGCCTCTCCCGCTCGTAGCCGGTCACGACCTGGTCGAAGAGCCGCTGCTCGGTGTGGGCGTAGTTCAAATAGTGGTCGACGACGTCGTCGCCTAAGGCCGCCCGTGCCATCGTGCCGTTCTCCAGCGCGTCGATCGCGTCCCGAAGGGAGTGCGGGAACCGCTCGGCGTCCGACTCGTAGGCGTTGCCCTCGAGGGGCGGCGGGAGCTCCAGCTCGTTTTCGATCCCGTGGAGCCCGGCGGCGAGCACCGCGGCGAAGGCGAGGTAAGGGTTCACGTCTCCGCCCGGGATCCGCGTCTCGGCGCGCAGTCCGTTCCCGTGGCCGACGATGCGAAAGCCGCACGTGCGGTTGTCGTGCCCCCAAGCGAGCGTCGTCGGTGCCCAGCTCCCGGCGGCGTAGCGCTTGTAGGAGTTCACGTTCGGCGCCAGGAAGAGCGCGAGCTCACGGAAACACGCGATCTGGCCGGCGAGGAACTGCTTGAACACGTCGGACTCGCCGGCGAAGGCGCTCTCCTCGCCGCGCCAGAGACTTGCGTGGATGTGGCAGGAGTTGCCGATCCACGTGTGGTCGGGCTTCGCCATGAACGTGATCGAGCAGCCGTTCAGGTGCGCGATCTCCTTGGCGCCGTTCTTGTACACCGTGTGGTTGTCGGCCATCCGGAGCGCGTCCGCGTAGCGGAAATTGACCTCCTGCTGGCCCGGCCAGGCCTCGCCCTTCGAGCTCTCCACGGGGATCTCCGCAGCCTGCATGTGGTTGCGGATCTGCCGAAGGAAAGGCTCGTCGTAGGTGGTGGCGAGGATGTGGTAGTCGAGGATGTAGGGCACGGACGGCGTCAGATCCTCGTAGCGCTTCTCGTGGGCCTCGGCGTAGGTCTCCTTGAGGAGGTAGAACTCGAGCTCGGAGCCGAACATGGGCGTGTACCCGAGCTCCGCGGCGCGCTCCACCTGCCGCTTCAGCACCTGCCGCGGCGAGGGGTTCACGGGCGTGCCGTCGTGCCAGAGGACGTCGCAGAGCACGAGCGCAGTGCCCTCGAGCCACGGAATGCGCCGCAGCGTGTCGAGGTCGGGCTGGAGGAGGAAGTCGCCGTAGCCGCGCTCCCAGTTCGCGATCTGGTAGCCGGGGATCGGATCCATCTCCATGTCGAGCGCGAGGAGGTAGTTACAGCCCTCGACGCCGTGCTCGGCCACCTCGCCCTCGAGGAAGAACTCGCTGTGCACGCGCTTGCCCATCAAGCGGCCCTGCATGTCGGTGAACGCGACCACGATCGTGTCGATCGCGCCGCTCTCGATCTCGGCAGTCAGCTCCTTCAGCGTCACGCGGGCGATCCTAACGTCCTCCTGGCTTGACAGCGTTCCACGGGCGCGTACCTAATACGCGCTCACCCCAGAAGGAGAGCGGCATGAGCACTGAAGAGCAGGCGGTAAGACACGAGCATTCCGACGACGAGTCGCTGCTGCACCGACTCGGCTACGCACAGGAGCTCTTCCGTGGGATGGGCGGGTTCCAGAACTTCGCCATCTCGTTCACGATCATCTCGATCCTCGCGGGCTGCCTGACCTCGTACTCGGTCGGCATGGAGCACGGCGGCCCCTCGTCGATCATCTGGGGCTGGCTCCTCGTCGGCCTCATGTCGACGATCATCTCGCTCTCCATGGCGGAGATCGCCTCCGCGTACCCGACCGCCGGCGGCCTCTACTACTGGGCGTCGAAGCTCGGTAGCCCGGGATGGGGGTGGGCGACCGGCTGGTTCAACCTGATCGGCCAGGTCGCGGTCACCGCGGCGATCGGCTACGGCCTCGCGACGTTCGGCGCCGTCTTTCTCGACTTCGAGTTCGGCTACTACCAGCAGATGGACGACATCTTCGGCGCGTCGGCGAACGCCTCCATCTACCTGCTCTACGCGTTCTTCATGGCCTGCGCCTGCCTCATCAACTTCTTCCACATCCGTGTCACCGCCGGCCTGAACACGATCTCGGCGTACTGGCACATGGCAGGGGTCGCGTTCATCGTCGCCGTGCTCATCTTCGTTCCGGACAAGCACCAGTCGCTCTCCTACGTCTTCACCGAGACGGTCAACAACTCGGGCTACGGCGGCGGCACGACGTCGTGGGGCAACCCGACCTTCTGGTTCGTCTGGGGGCTGGGCCTTCTGCTCGCCCAGTACACGATCACCGGCTTCGACGCCTCTGCGCACACGGCAGAGGAGACGCAAAGAGCCTCGCGCATGGCTGCCACCGGCATGTGGACCTCGGTGGTCGCCTCCGTGATCTTCGGGTGGATCCTGCTCCTCGCGGTGACGTTCGCGATCCCCAGCACCCAGGGCGCCCTCGAGAACATCGGCATCGTCGTCCCATGGATCTGGGAGGAGTCGATGAGCCGGACGTGGGCCGAGATCCTGCTCTTCATCTGCGTCGTCGCGCAGTTCTTCTGCCTGACGGCATCGGTCACGTCGGCTTCCCGGATGATGTTCGCGTTCTCACGCGACCGGGCCGTGCCGGGCCACACGCTGTGGCGCCGCGTCGCACGGAACCGGATTCCGCGCTACTCGGTGGCGGGAATCGGCATCTTCTCGTCCGCCCTCATGATCCCGGCGGTCTGGAACTACCTCGTCGGCTACTTCGCCGGAACCGCAATTGCGGTCATCGGCCTGTACATCGCGTTCGTCCTGCCCGTCTACCTGCGCCTCCGCAAGGGCGACAGCTGGGACGAGCCCCGGGCCTGGAGCCTGGGCCGCCACTACAAGTGGGTGGACACGGTCTCCCTCGCCTGGGTCGGGATCATCACCGTCCTCTTCATCTTCCCGCTCTACACAGCCGGGCTCCCGTGGTCCGACGATTTCACCTGGGAGCTGACGAACTACACGATCCTCTGGTTCCTCGGGATCGGGCTGATCTTCGGCGGCTGGTGGGTTCTGTCCGCTCGCAGATGGTTCAAGGGGCCGATCCGGATGGGCACGGAGGAAGAGCTCGACCGGATCGAGGAGCGCTACGACCGCCCGGCCGGCGGTGCTTCGCCGGCGGGCAAGTAGCTAGCGGCCGCCGAGCTCCTCGGCGAGGAGCGAACAGGCATACGCGCGCCACGCCACATCAGGCGTGGCGCGCAGTGCCGTCAGGGCCTCGGAGACGTGCGGAAGGCCTTTCGCTTGCGCCTTCAGCTCGTCCAGCCCGCGCTCGAGAGCAAGCTGCCGGTCGACGGTGCGCACCTCGTCCGCGAGCGCACTCACGGCGCGCCCATTGAGGTCGAGCCCACGGTCGGGGTCGCCTCCCGCCGCGAGGAGTAGAAGCGCGCGGCGACTCGCGCCGTGGGCCTCGTCCTCGCCGAGTGGAACGCCTTGGCCCGCGACCGAGGCCAGGACGACCAGCGCCGTCGCGAGCTCGTCACCGCTCTCGTCCTCGGCCAGTGAGCTTTCGAGGTCCTGGAGCCAGGAGCCGCGACTGCTCACTGGCGCTCGAGCCAGAGGGCGAGCGCGGCGATGGAGGCGGCGTCGTCCAGTGCTTCCAGGGCTCCCGCGAGCGGCCGGCGCTCGACCTCGATGTCCTCATCGTCGTCGAGCTGGGCGGGATCGGCCTGGCTCAGCACGCTGGCCTCGAACACGTGGACGAGCTCGGTGGAATAGCCCGGCGCCGCCCAGAACGTGCCCACGGG
Organism: Thermoleophilia bacterium; assembly: GCA_025935275.1. Taxonomy (GTDB): domain Bacteria; phylum Actinomycetota; class Thermoleophilia; order Gaiellales; family Gaiellaceae; genus DATEOR01. The sequence continues at coordinate 2,783 of JAICVP010000080.1, read as the reverse complement.
GCTCCACACCTCGGCGGCCAGGCCGCATTCTTCCGCGAGCTCGCGCGCGGCCGCATCCGCGGGAGCCTCACCGTCTTCGAGCTTGCCCGACGGGAGCTCGAGCGTGCGGCTCCCGGAGCCGGGCCGAGACTGCCGCACGAGCACGAGCTCGCCGCCCTCGACGACGACGAGCACCACGGACGGCGGGTGTTGGACGATTTGCACCATCGCCGTAGTATCGCCCGATGGCCAAGGGAGGTTTCTCGTGAGGTCGAGCGCTCGCGCCGTCGTCATCGGCGGAGGCGTGGGCGGCGCCTCGATCCTGTACTGGCTCGCGCGGCTCGGCTGGGACGACGTCGTCCTGTGCGAGCGCGCGGACCTGACGAGCGGCTCGACGTTCCACTCCGCCGGCCTGGTCGGGCAGCTGCGCGGCTCGATCAGCCTGACCAAGATGATGATGAACAGCGTCGACCTCTACCGGACGCTCGAAGAGGAGGTCGGCCTCCAGACGGGCTGGCACGAGGTCGGCTCGTTGCGGCTCGCCTCCTCCGAGGAGCGGATGCAGGAGCTGCGCCGCCAGGCCGGGTGGGCCAAGACCTTCGGGCTGCCGCTCGAGCTCGTCTCGGCCGAGCGGGCTGCAGAGCTCTTCCCGCCGATGTCCACGGACGGCGTGCTCGGGGCCGCCTACCTTCCGACGGACGGGTACATCGACCCGAGCCAGCTCACCTTCGCGCTCGCCGAGGGTGCCCGCCGGCGCGGCGCCGAGATCAACACGAACACACGCGTCACCGGGATCGGGCTCGAGGGCGGCCGCGTGGTCGGCGTCGAGACGGACAAGGGCTCGATCGAGACGGAGATCGTGGTCAACGCCGGCGGCATGTTCGCGGGCGAAATCGGGCGGCTCGCCGGCGTGACGGTGCCGATCATCCCGATGGCCCATGAGTACCTGATCACGCGGCCGAGCGGGATTCCGCTGGACATCCCGACGATGCGCGATCCCTCGCTGCTCGTCTACTTCCGCGGCGAGTCGGGCGGGCTCGTCATGGGCGGCTACGAGCGCAACCCGGCCCCGTGGGGGCTCGACGGAATTCCGGCGGACTTCAACGGCAAGCTTCTACCCGAGGACTGGGACCGCTTCGATGAGCTTCTGACCAACGCGATCGTGCGCGTGCCCGAGCTCGAGGACGCCGAGGTCATCAGCCTCGTCAACGGGCCCGAGGCCTTCACTCCCGACGGCGAGTTCATTCTCGGCGAGTCCGACGTGCGCGGGTTCTGGGTCGCCGCCGGGTTCTGTGCGCACGGCCTCGCCGGTGCAGGCGGCATGGGGCGGCTCGTCGCCGAGTGGATCGTCGAAGGTGTCCCCAGCCTCGACGTCTGGGAGATGGACTCCCGCCGCTTCGGCCCCCACTACAAGAGCCGCGAGTACACGCTCGCCCGCACGCACGAGATCTACTCGACGTACTACGACATCAAGTACCCCGGCCAGGAGCGGCTCGCCGGCCGGCCGCTCAGGCTGTCGCCGACCTACCCGCGCCTGCAGGAGCTCGGCGCATCCTTCGGGGAGAAGTCTGGGTGGGAGCGAGCGAACTGGTTCGAGCCCAACGCGGCGGGCGGTGACGAGAGCCTGCGGCCGCGGGGCTGGGCCGGGGAGATCTGGTCTCCGGCGATCGGAGCCGAGCACCGGGCCTGCCGCGAGACGGCTGCGCTCTTCGACGAGACGTCCTTCGCCAAGATCGACGTCGTCGGCCCCGGTGCCGCCGACTTCCTCGAGCAGATGTGCGACAACCGCGTTGCCCGCGACGTCGGCGCAATCACGTACACGCAGATGCTCAACCAGCGCGGCGGGATCGAATGCGACTTCACCGTCACGCGGCTCGCCCAAGACCGCTTCCGGATCGTCACGGGCACGGCGTTCGGCAACCACGACGCGGCCTGGATCCGGCGCCACCTTCCCGAGGACGGGAGCGCGCAGGTCGAGGACGTCACCTCGCGGTTCGCCTGCCTGGGTCTCTGGGGCCCGGCCGCGCGGGAGATCCTGCAGCCGCTGACCGAGGCCGACCTTTCCAACGACGCGTTTCGCTACATGCGCGCCCGCGAGATCGCCGTCGGAGCGGTTCCCTGCCTCGCCCTACGCGTCACCTACGTCGGTGAGCTCGGGTGGGAGCTCTACTGCCCGATGGAGTTCGGACAGCGCCTCTTCGACTCGATCTGGGAAGCAGGCAAGCAGCACGGACTCGTCGCCGGCGGCTACAAGGCGATCGACTCTCTCCGCCTCGAGAAGGGCTACCGCGTCTGGGGCGCCGACATCACTCCGGACGAGAACCCCTACGAGGCCGGCCTCGACTTCGCGGTCAAGCTCGACAAGGGTGGGTTCATCGGCCACGAGGCGCTCGAAGAGGCTTCGAAGTCGGAGCCCGAGCGCCGGCTTGCCTGCCTCGTCCTCTCGGATCCGCGGTCCGTCGCGCTCGGCTCGGAGCCGGTACGCGTCGACGGCGACGCGGTGGGCCGCGTCACGAGCGGCGGCTACGGCTACTCCGTCGAGCGCTCGATCGCCTATGCGTACCTGCCGAGCTCGGCGGCGACGCCTGGCCAGGCGGTGGAAGTGGAGATCTTCGGCGACTGGGTCGCAGGGGAGGTGGCCGAAGAGCCGCTCTGGGACCCCCACGGCGCGCGCATCCGCGGCTAGAGCGGGAGCTCGGTGCCGGTGCCATGCTCGCGGGCGCGTGCAAGCACGCGTGCTGCGAACGCCGCGTCGAGCGCCCCGATGCCGAGGTTGCAGCAGACGACGCGGGCGGGCGCGCCGT
>JAICVP010000048.1 GCA_025935275.1 Thermoleophilia bacterium | reverse complement strand
CGGCGCGCGCGTGGCGGTCGCGACGAAGGCGGCGCTCCAATCCTGCAACTCCGCGAAGGCCCAGGGCGGCATCCAGGCGGCCGTCGGCGACGACGATTCGCCGGAGACCCATGCGGAGGACGTCTGGAAGAGCTCCCACGAGACCGCCGACATGCGCCTCGTCGAGATCCTCACCTCCGAAGCGCCTGAGACCATCCAGTGGCTCGAGGAGACCGGCGTGGAGTTCACGCGCGAGAACGGCGGCTACCGGATCGCCCGCTGTGGCGGTGCGAGCCGCAAGCGCCTCCTCCAGGTCGGCGACCGCACCGGCCACGCGATCACGAAGGCGCTGCGGAAGGCGATCGAGGGCTCGACCGCCGAAACCTTTCCCCATTCGCCGCTCACCGAGCTCGAGCCCACCAGCTCGGGGTGGCGCGCTCGCTGCGGCGAGCACGTCATCGAGGCGGGCGCCGTCGTGCTGGCTGCCGGCGGACGCTGCTTCCGCGAGGCCGAGGAGCGCGGCGAGCTCTCCACGAACCATCCCGGCGCGACCGGCGAGGTGACCCGGATCGCGCTCGACCTGGGCGCCGAGTCCCGCGACCTCGACGCCCTTCAGTACCACCCCAACGGCGGCGCGTGGCCTGAGAACATGCAGGGCTATTCCATCCCCGAGACGACGCGCGCCTACGGCGCCGTGCTCCTGAACGCCGACCGGGAGGAGTTCACGGACTCGCTCGGGCCCCGGGACGAGGTCTCGCAGGCGATCGTCGAGGAGGTCGCGAAGGGGGGCGGAGTCGAGACGCCCGACGGGCGGCCGGCGGTCTGGCTCGACACGACGCGCATCGCGGAGGCGGACGCCGAAGTCTCGCTCCCCTACATGCTGAGGCGCTACCGGGCGGGCGGCATCGATCCGTTGCGCGAGCCGCTGTTCACCTATCCGGTCCTCCACTACCAGAACGGCGGGCTCGTCATCGACGAGCACGGCGAGACGACCGTCGAGGGGCTCTTCGCCTGTGGCGAGATCGCGGGCGGCACGCACGGGCGGAACCGGATGATGGGAAACTCGCTCCTCGAGTGCTGCGTCTTCGGGCGCCGTGCGGGCAAGGCCGCGGCGGAGAAGGCGGCCGCGTGAGCACGGTCGCGACCGACATCCAGAAGGCCGTCGAGGACGCGGCCGCGCATCTCTATGTCTGGGCGCTGAAGGACATCCCGCAGGATCTTCGCGACGCCATCCGCGACGCCCGCGAGCGCGAGACGTCGGTTCCGGGCCAGCGTGTGCTCGACACGATCATCCGCAACGTCGCGATCGCGGACGACCGCACCACGCTGGTCTGCCAGGACACGGGCATCGCGGTCTACTACTGCCGCGTCGGCGAGCATTTCCCGCTGCACCCGGCCCGGATCTACGAGGCCCTCTACGACGGCACCGAGCGCGCGACGGTCGAGCATCCGCTGCGTTCGAACACCGTGCACACGCTGACCCGCGAGAACACGGGCCAGAACGTCGGCTACCGCGTGCCCATCGTCCACTGGGACTTCGTCCCCGACTGGGACGGGCTCGACGTCAAATGCGTGCCGAAGGGGTCGGGCTCCGAGAACATGAGCTTTCTGAAGATGTGCGTCCCGGCCGACGGCGTCGCGGGGATCAAGCGCTTCGTTCTCGACTCGATCGTCAACGCGGGCGGCAAGCCGTGCCCGCCGGGGATCGTCGGAGTCGGTATCGGCGGCTCCGCGGACTACGCCATGCATCTCGCCAAAGAGGCCATCGCCCGCCCGGTCGGCACCCGCAACCCCGATCCAGAGGTGGCGAAGCTCGAGGAGGAGCTCTACGGGCTCCTGAACGAGACCGGCATCGGGCCGATGGGCCTCGGCGGCGACGTCACCGTCCTCCAGTGCCACATCGAGCACGCGGACACGCACATGACCCTGAACCCGGTCGCCGTCAACTACCAGTGCTGGGCCGCGCGGCGCGCCTCGGCGCACATTGCCGCGGACGGAACCGTCGACTTCGACCGGGAGGCCTGATGGCGGATCGAAAGATCACCTTCCCCGCCGACGAGGAGACGATCCGCTCGCTCCGCGCCGGCGACTCGGTGCACGTAGACGGCCACATCATCGGCATCCGCGACCGCACCCAGATCCGCATCTTCGACCAGGGGGTCGAGCCGCCGATGGATTTCAGCGGCGCCTTTCTCCTTCACACCGCCCCCGGCGTGCGCAAGATCGGGCCCGGCAAGTACGCGCCGGTCTCCATCGGTACGACGACGAGCGCGCGGATGGTGCGCTTCACAGAGCCGCTCGGACGCGACTACGGCGTGCGCGCGATCTGCGGGAAGGGCGGTCTCCCCGACGAGGCGATCGAGCCCATGAAGCGCTACGGGATGGTCTATTTCGCGATCGTCGGCGGCGCGGCCGCGCTCGAGACGACGCAGATCGAAGAGATCGAAGAGGTTGCGTGGGAAGAGCTCATGCCCGAGTGCCTCTGGAAGTTCCGCGTCAAGGATTTCGGCCCGCTCACGGTCGGCATCGACGCCCACGGCACGTCGCTCTTCCACGACGTGCAGGAGGCTGCCAAGAAGCGATTGGAGGACTTGTATGCCCGGCTTTAACGGCTTTCTCGACCTGCCCGCCCGCCCCCCGAAGCCGCGCACCAAGGGCCTCACGCACGTGATCGACAAGGGCCTGAACCTGCGCGAGATCGAGGGGCTCTTCGACACTGCCGGCGACTACGTCGACATCGTCAAGCTCGGCTGGGGCACGTCGTACGTGACCCGGAACCTCGAGAAGAAGATCGCCCTCTACCGCTCCTTCGACACCCCTGTCGTCTGCGGCGGAACCCTCTTCGAGGCGGTCGTCGCGCGCGGGAAGCTCGACGAGTACCGCCGCTGGCTCGAGGAGAACCGCCTCTCGCACGTCGAGATCTCCGACGGGACGATCGACATCCCTCGCGAGCGCAAGCTCGAGCTCATCTCCGAACTTGCCCAGGACTTCACCGTCATGTCGGAGGTCGGCTCCAAGGATTCCGAGGTCGTCTTCGCCCCCTACCAGTGGGTGCAATGGCTGAAGGAAGACCTCGAGGCCGGCGCTTGGAAGGTGATCACCGAGGCCCGCGAGGGCGGGACGGCCGGGATCTTCCGTTCGACCGGCGACATGCGCACGGGCCTGATCGACGAGATCGTCCACGAGCTCGACCTCTCCGACATCGTCTTCGAGGCGCCGACCACACGCTCGCAGGCGTGGTTCATCCAGAAGTACGGGCCCGACGTCAACCTGGGGAACATTCCGCCCCAGGAAGTGATCCCGCTGGAGACGCTTCGCCTCGGGCTCAGATCCGACACCCTGAAGGAGCTATTGCTCAGTGAGCACGCAGCTCTCACGGACTGACGCCGAGATCGAGGCGCTGCCCGCCGAGGACCTGCTCGTCTGGGCGGCGGAGGAGTTCGGCGACAAGCTCTGCCTCAGCTGCTCCTGGCAGAAGCAGTCATCGGTCCTCGTCCACATGGCCTCCGAGCTCGAGCTCGACGTTGACGTGGTCGAGCTCGACACGCACCTCTTCTTCAAGGAGACCTACGAGACGCGCGAGCGCCTCGTGGCGCGCTACGGGCTCTCGCTGATCCAGCCCGAGATCATCACGATCGCCGAGCAGCACAGGCGCGAGGGGCCGAATCTCTGGGAGTCCAATCCCGACCGCTGCTGCCACATCCGGAAGGTTGAGCCGCTGATCGAGACGCTGCACCCGTACGATGCCTGGGTCTCAGGCATCCGGCGCGACCAGTCGCCCTCGCGGGCGAACGCCCGGAAGGTCGAGCGCTCCGAGCGGTACGGCGTCTGGAAGATCCAGCCGCTGGCCGACTGGAGCGAGGCGGACGTCTGGGCGTACATCATGGCGAACGACATTCCGTACAACCCCCTCCACGACGACGGTTATCGCTCGATCGGGTGCATGCCCTGCACTCGGCCGACGCGACCCGACGAGGAGGAGCGGGCTGGCCGCTGGGCCGGGTCCGACAAGCTGGAATGTGGCATTCATCTAGGAGAAGAAAGGAACGCATGACGGAACACATCTATGGCCACGAGCACCCGGAGTCGGGTGAGACGCGCGGAGGCGGCTTCTGCCTCTGGTTCACCGGTCTCTCCGGCTCGGGCAAGACGACGATTGCGCACCTCGTCGGCCCCGAGCTCGACCAGCGCGGCGCGATCGTGGAGTACCTCGACGGCGACACGGTGCGCACGCACCTTTCCAAGGGCCTTGGCTTTTCCAAGGAGGACCGCGACACCAACATCGAGCGCATCGGCTGGGTCGCCTCGCGGCTCGTCCGCCACGGCGCCGCCGTCATCTGCGCCGCCATCTCCCCGTACGAGGAGACGAGGCGCAAGGCGCGCGACATGGTCGAGGAGCAGGGCCCGTTCGTCGAAGTCTTCGTCCGCGCCTCCGTCGAGGAGTGCGCGCGCCGAGACGTCAAGGGCCTCTACGAGAAGGCCTTTGCCGGCGAGATCAAGGGGTTCACCGGGGTCGACGATCCTTACGAGGAGCCGGAGAACGCCGAGATCGTCCTCGACACCGAGGGCCAGTCGCCCGAGGAGAGCGCCCAGGCTGTCATCGCGAAGCTCGAGGAAATGGGTCTCGTGGCGACCGGGGTGAAGGCGTGAGCGCCGTCACCACCGATCAGCTGATCAAGCCGCACGGCGGCGAGCTGGTCGATCGAACGGGCGAGCGCCCCGACGACGTCGAGTCGCTCGAGACGGTCACGCTCTCACCGCGCGAGCTGGCCGACCTCGACATGCTCGCCTCGGGGGCGCTTTCGCCGCTCACGGGCTTCATGTCCTCCGCGGATTACGAGCGTGTCGTCGACGACATGCGCCTCGCGAGCGGGCTGCCCTGGGCTCTCCCCGTCTGTCTCGCGGTCGCGAACGATCCGAGCGGAGACCGCATCGCGCTCGCCGACGAGAGCGGCCGCCCTCTGGCCGTCCTCGAGGTCGAGGAGATCTATTCCTACGACAAGGAGCGCGAGGCGGAGCGCTGCTTCCGTACGACGGACGACGCCCATCCCGGCGTGGCGCGCCTCTACGGCCAACCCGACCGCTACGTCGCCGGCGCGGTCACCGTGTTCGAGCGCCAGGAGCCGTCCTTCCCCGAGCTCCACAAGGATCCCCGCGACACGCGGACGGTTTTCGCCGAGCGTGGCTGGAAGCGCGTCGTGGGATTCCAGACCCGCAACCCGATTCACCGGGCGCACGAGTACCTGACCAAGTGCGCGCTCGAGACCGTCGACGGCCTCCTCATCCACCCGCTGGTGGGTGAGACGAAGTCGGACGACGTGCCCGCCACGACCCGGGTCAAGGCGTACGACGTCCTGATCAACGGCTACTACCCGCAGGACCGCGTCGTCGTCTCGGCTTTCCCGGCCGCGATGCGCTACGCCGGCCCGCGTGAGGCGATCTGGCACGCGATCTGCCGCAAGAACTACGGCTGCTCGCACTTCATCGTCGGCCGTGACCACGCGGGTGTCGGGGACTACTACGGCACCTACGACGCGCAGCTCATCTTCGACGAGTTCGAGCCGCACGAGCTGGACATCGAACCGATGTTCTTCGAGCACTCCTTCTGGTGCAAGGTCTGCGGCCAGATGGCGACGCCGAAGACGTGCCCGCACTCCGGCGACGACCACGTTTTCCTCTCGGGGACGAAGGTGCGCGAGCTGCTCTCGCAGGGCGAGCTGCCTCCGGCGGAGTTTTCCCGCCCCGAGGTCGCCGAAGTCCTCATCGAGGCCTACCGCTCGAACTAGCCGTAGCATCCGTTCGCGAGTGGGACGGACTGCGCTCATAGTGCTTGCCGTGGCGCTGCTCGTCGGGAGCGCCGCGGCATTCACGCGGACCGAGCGCCTCAAGCTCGCGCCTTCGCCGGTCGCGAAGCCGAAGTTCGAACGGCACCTCTCGCCGGCCTGCGGTTGCTCGCACGCCTCGGCCAGCATGTCCATCCTCCTCCGACGGCCCGAGCGGCTCGACGTTTCGGTGGTCGATTCGGACGGGGCGCACGTGACCACGCTCGCCCAGGCTCGCGACCAGAATGCCGGCCGGGTCGAGTTCACCTGGGACGGCCGGGACGACTCCGGCCAGCTCGTTCCGGACGGGCTCTACCGGCTCAAGGTCCGCCTGGAGCACGACCGGCGCACCATCCTCGTCCCGAAGACCGTCCTCGTCGACACCATCGCCCCGCGACTGCGGATCATGGAGGCGGTTGCCGGGGTGGACGGCGTGCAGGTGCGCTACAGGACGAACGAGACCGCGCGGGCGGTTCTGGTTCTCGGCGGGAAGAGGGTCGCGCGCGGGAGCAAGGGCCAGGTGACCTGGCAGCCGCCGGGCCCGCCGCCGACCGAGGGGCTCACGCTCGTGGCGGTCGATCGGGCCGGCAACCGGGCTGAGCCCGTGCCGGTCACTCTCTAGGTGCGCCCGGCCGCTCGCTGCGGCAGGAAGCTGAGCGTCGCGGCCGCGACGCCCGCGATTCCCCACACGAACGGATCTTCGAAGAAACCGCCGTAGAAGAGCGACTGGACGACCAGCGTGGTGAGGCACCCTGCGAGCGCGAGACCGAGCGCTCGGTAGCGACGCCACGCCTCGAAGATCGCGAGGCCCAGGGCCCCGAGGAAGGCGAGGTAGGCGAGCAGCCCGATCGTCCCGAGCTCCGCCGCAACGGTCAGGGGAGTCGTGTGCGAGACGTTCTTGCTCTTCCGCCTGCGGGCGTCCTCCTCGCGGGTGCTCATGAGCGGCTGCGAGCCGATTCCGACCCCGATGACGGGATGGGCGGCATAGACGGGCCACGTCGACTGCACGAGCGGAAGCCGGTCGCTCGTCACCTCTCGCGTGGAGTCCCCGCCGCCTTCGGCCAGAACGCCGATTCCGGCTGCGAGGACAAGCGCAGCGGAGACTGCGATGACCACGCGCCGGGTCAGCCGGTCGCCGGCGAGGAGCGAGACGACGAGCACCGCACAGAACAGCGAGACGAAGCTCGTCTGCGAGTAGGAGAAATAGAGCCCGAGCACGAGCAGGCCGAGCACCGGGAGGCCGACGCGCGGCCGCACCAGCGCGAGCCACAGCGCGGTCAGCAGCACCACGATTCCGAGGACGAGATGGCGCCCGTACACGCTCGGGTCCTGGAAGACCGACGTGACGCGGAAGAAGGCGGAGTAGGCGTTGGACAGCTGGACATCCTGCTTGGCGAGGATCTCGGTGTGCGACCAGGCCTGGTAGACGCCGATCGCCGCAAAGAGCGAGGTCACCGCCACGAGGGCCGTCGCGAGCGCCCGCCAGGTCCAGTCGCGCGGCCTCGTGAGCGCGACGATCGAGAGGAGCACCGAGAACGGGAAGTAGAAGAAGACGAGCTCGATCGTCCCGGCCCGTAGGTCCTTGGCCCAGAGAAGCGAGATCCCCGAGAGCGCGAGGAGCGCGGCAGTCGGGCCGGCGATGAGGTACGGGACGGCGCGAAACTCCTCGTCCACCAAGACCCGATACGCGAGCGCCACCGTCGCGGCGGCGAGGACCCCGTAGAGCGGGATGAGCAGAAAGGCCTCCTGGCTCCCGAGCCCGACCGGGAGCCGGAACGGCGCGACCACGAGGAGCGCCACCGGCGCCGCGGCCGGGTAGCGGACGAAGACCGCGGCGAGCGCGAGGCCGAGGAGCACCATGATGCCGAGAGCTCCGATCCGCGCCGCCGACGCGGTCAGCAGGCTGGGCGCATCCGGGACGAGCGCATAGGCAAGCCCGGCTTCTGCGGCGGCAAGCGTGGCGAGCCCCCCGAAGAAGAGCAGCCGCTCGCGGGCGAGCAGGAGCCCGCAGGCTCCGAAGGCCCCCACCACCGCTGCGGCGTGTGCCAGGGCCTCGTGGTCCATCGCCCTAGGCGGTCAGCTGGCGGATGAGCCGCGTGCCGAAGTCACCCCGTTTGGCCGCCATCTCAGGCAGGAGGGTGGAGCGGACGTGCTCGATCACGTGCACGCCCGCGGGCGCCTCGACAGAGATGACGTCCTCGGGCGCGTCGGCACCGTGGGCGAGGGAGTTGAAGACCTCCCACTCGCGCCGCTTGCGGCGCGTGCGCGCGCTCTGGCCGAAGTCGGTGTGCGACCAGTGCGAGAACTCGTCCGCGTCGAGCCGCTTCAGCTCGATGCAGGACCAGTCTGGGAGGACGAGCGTCGGCAGCGTCGCGGGCCAGAGCGGCTGCTCCCACTCCATCGCCTTGACGAAGCTGTAGCCCGGCCGGTTCGGCCACGCCCAGGGTTCCGTGTTCGACATGCCGACGTCGAGGAAGGCTCGCTGCTCGTCGACGACGTAGAGCGGGTAGCGGGGGATCTTGACGACGACCTGGTCTGCCTCGAGCTGCCAGGCGAGATCGCGGAGGACTCCGACGGCGGTGTCGGTGAGCACCATGTCCGCGTCCCACTTGAGCGCGTAGCCGGTGTTCACGTGCGAGAACGACCAGTTGTAGAAGTAGACGAGGCTGTGCACGGACTCGGGCGGGGTGCCGAGGTGCTCTTCGCCGCAGCGCGCGACGGAGAAGGGGTAGGAATGGACCTCGAGCCGCTCGGCAGCTCCACACTCCTCGGCGACGCGCCGCGCCACCTCCGGCGTCCCGTCCGTGGAGCCGTTGTCCACCAGCACGATCCGCTCGACGGCGCGCAGGAGCGGCGGCAGCACCCAAGGCAGTGGGTCGGCCTCGTTCTTCGCGCGGACGACGGCGGTGAAGCCCGGGGTGGTGTCGGCCTCGGACCAGCCCCAGACGACGTTGAAGTCGGTGTGGTTCTCGAGGTTCGTGAGGACCGGCGAGCTGGCGTGCCCAAGCTGTCGCGACGAGCGGCTCTCGAGCCGCTTCTCGAGGAACTGCACGCGGCGGGCCACCTGGTGGAGCTGGGCGATGCGCGCATGCTTGTCGATGGTGTCCCTGATGAGCGGTACGAGCGGCGCCACGCGCTCGGCCCACGTCTCCATCCCGGCCGCGTCGTCGGCCGGCGACACCGGCTCGTAGCCGTAGCGCTCGAAGTCCTGCGCGTAGTGATCGTTCAGCGCAGCTGCCGCCTCCTCGTCGTATGCGGCAGGGGGGAGCGGGACGGGCGAGCGGTTCTCCTGACGCTGCTCCGTCGGCCAGCGCTCGCCGCCCACGTGCTCGCGGAGGAGTGCGAGCGTGTCGTCCAGCTTCTCCAGGTGCCCCACGTGCTCGATGGGCAGCCGGTCGAGCAGCTTGCTCTGGATCGCCCAGTGGACGTCCAGGGCTTCCCCGGCCGCAACCGCGACGGCAAAGCGGCGAAAGTCCTCGACCAGGTCGTCCGGCCGCGCCGGGATGCGCGGGAACCACGGCTCCTCCCCGAACATCTCGAAGAAGCGCGGCTCGCGGAGGAGGAGCTTCGACTGCCAGCCCGACCAGAGGCGCGTCGCTGGGTTCCGGACCACGGAGAACCGGAACCAGCCATCCTCCGTGAGGATCCGCTCGCGTTCCTCGCCCTCGTAGTCGGCCAGCCGGTAGCCCTTCCCCCACAGATTCATGTCGTGGATGGTCAGGGAGGTCGAGACCCCGGGAAGCATCGAATGCTCGAAGAGATCGAGCGGGAGGCCGGCTACCTCGGCGAGGATCCAGCCGATGGTCGACCAGCCGGCCTTCGGAACCGGGAGGTAGAGAACGCGCTGCTCTGCGAGGACGATCGTCCTCTGCTCGATGTGGTTGGGAAAGCGCCCGTCAGGCTCGGCGACGAGCGCCGAGGCGTCCGGCGCCTCCGGTCTTTCGGTCACGCTCACCTCCGCGGGTTCCGGCGACGCAGTCTACGCAAGCCGACTCGGCCGACCCAGGGGAACGCGCCTCCCCGAGCCCGCTCGAGTTCCTCCCGATAACCTTCCGATCCGGGCAGCAATGGCCATCACTCAGGAACCCGAATCGACCACGACCGACGTCGAGCAGGCGTCCGCGCCCAAGGCAGGCCGCACGCTCCTTCTCGTGGCCGGCTCGGGGCGAAGCGGCACGAGCCTGTTCAGCGGCATCCTGAAGCGGCTGGGCTATCACGTGCCTCAGCCCGAAATCCCGGCCGACTCCACGAACCCGCGCGGGTTCGCCGAGTCCCAGTGGGTCGTGGACTTCCACACGCGGCTGCTTGCGAAGGCCGGCGTTCACGTCTCCGACGCACGGCCTGTCGCGTGGTCGTACACAGCCGATGTTGCCCTCCACGAAGGCGCGCACGAGGAGCTCGCCGACTGGCTCGGAAAGCAGTTCCGCGTCTCGGAGCACGTGCTCGTCAAGGACCCGCGCCTGTCCTGGTTCCTGCCGCTCTGGAGGCGGTGCGCCGAAGAGGCCGGCGTGTCGCCGCGCTTCGCCACCGTGCTGCGCCATCCCGCGGCCGTGATCGACTCGAAGCAGCGCTCCTACGGGCACTGGCAGAGCGACGTCAACCGCACGGCCGGCTGGCTCAACCAGACGCTTTTCACCGAGCGCGCCACGCGCGAGAGCCCACGCGTCTTCGTCCGCTACGAGGACCTCCTCGACGACTGGACGCGCATCCTCGGCCGCGTCGGCGAGACCCTCGATCTCTCTGTCGTCCGCGACGCGCCGGCCGCCTCGATCGTCTCCATCCACGAGTTCGTCGACAAGGGCCTCAGCCGATCGAAGGCGAACTGGGAGGACTTCGCCATCCCGAACGGGCTCCGCGAGCAGGTCGACGTCGTCTGGGACCTGATCTCTCAGCTGGCGGAGGAGGACGTAGACGACATGGAGACCGTCGTCCAGGAGCTCGAGGCCGCCCGCGCCGCATATGTCTCTCTCTACGAGGATTCGGAGGCGATCGCCCAGTCCTCCATCGTCGCCGCCCCCCGCAAGCGCGGTTCGGGCAAGGGCAGGAGCGGAGGCACGCTCCTGCGCGTCGCCGACAAGGTGCCGCGCGACATCCGCGACAAGCTCCCGCTCAGCTGGCGCAAGGCCGCCTACCGCGCCAAGCACAGCCGCAAGAAGCGCTGATCAGCTGCGCGAGGAGCGGGCGGTGACGGGCCGCTCCTCGAGCGAATCCAGCTCGGAGTCGACGACCGAGACTTCCTCGAGGGACTTCTCCGGCGGCACGTCGAGTGCGAGCTCGATGTGGCGGATTCGGTGCAGCGCCCGCTCCGT